>NZ_DATBTY010000039.1:0-10167 GCF_036516575.1 Cerasibacillus sp. | reverse complement strand
CATTTTGAATAGAGCCTTTGATTACCAGACTGAATTAAGTGTGGTCGATAGCGATTTAACTTATGTACGTGTGAATGGAAAATGGAATTACGTATATTTATTTGTAGACCTTTTTAATCGTGAAATTATTGGTCATAGCGTTGGGGAAAACAAGACAGCAGAGCTGGTATACAAAGCATTATCAAGACCGTTACATCTGATAGAAATGTTCCACACAGATCGCGGAAGCGATGTTCAAGGTCGTGAAAACTGAATTAATCAACAGTGCATATTTTAGCAGCCTCGATCAGTTAGAACTTGAATGAAATGATTATGTAAATTGGTTTAATAACATTAGAATCCACGGAACGCTTAATTATAAAAGTCCTGTGGAATACCGATTACAGACCTTATAATATTTGTTTGATTTAGTGTTGACAATCCAAGGAGAGCTCATCACTTCTTAGTCGCAGGAGAAGTAACGGGATATTATGTCCCTCTTCCAGAGTCGGATAGTCTATGGATAAGACTGAATAGCGAATCTCAAAAAGTCTTAACTGGATTCGAAGAGTTTTTAAGAGGAGGTGAGAATATGAATAAAAGCATTTACGATATACAAGAAGAAGAAGTAGCTATCTTTAGAGAACAACTAGATAATCTCAAAAGAATTGTATTTCGCAACTGAAAAGTGAGCCATTTATTAATTTAAAACTGAGCCACTAGAAATCTTGAGTCTCTATCCACTTTTGAGTTTCAAGAATACGGTACGAATCGCCAATCATATTAACGATATAGGCACGATGTGTGAGTCGATCTGTTAAAGCTGAAGTAAGGATAGGGTCGTGAAACACTTCACCCCAGCGATCAAATGACAAGTTACTCGTAATGATGAGCGAACCTCGACCAGCGCGTAATGATAATAAGCTAAATAGGAGCTCTGCTCCTTCTTGATCGAACGAGATATAACCCAGTTCATCTAAAATAACTAAATCATAATTTTCAAATTTCTTTTCAAATATTCTTAAGGTTCTTTCTGACCGACTTTCTTTTAATTGATTCACGAGAGAATGAATGGTGGTGAAAAGAACTTTATATCCGGCTAAACAGGCTTCAATTCCCAAACCAATGGCTAAGTGAGTCTTCCCTGTACCTGGAGAGCCAATCAGAAGGACGTTTTGTTTTTCTGTAATAAAGGTTAGTTCTTTTAAAATAGGCAAGCGAGCTGCCGCATTTTGCGGCAGGGCTTCCATTTCAATCTCTTCTAATAATTTCTTCTCTGGAAATTGAGCGAGTCGGATCCGATTTGTTCGAGCACGAATTTGACGATCTTCTTGCTCTTTTGTTAAAGCGTAATAAAGAAAATCAGAGGCTTTTGGATACTCTTTAAAAATATTTTCATCTTGAAGTAGTTGCCGAATACTTGGAAGTCGGAGAACTTTGCACATCTCAATCATCTGCTGTTGGTGATTCATCATGTTCAATCCTTTCCAAAGTAGTAAGTTCCCATAACTTATTCAAGTTTTGAATATTAAAAAGCGATTGTACAGCGACTTCGTCTGTAGGATCGATAATCATTGGGGTTGATTCATTCTGTTGAGCGATAAAGATAATTTTCTCCGTCGTCACAGAAGAGCCTTGCTCTTCTAAAGAGGCAATTGCCTTTAATACTCGTGGAAGTACCACTTCTTCATTTCGCAAAGCGAGATATAAAGCTAGAAAATCTTTTTCATTTCCGATATAATGAGTTCCGAATATGTTTTTTATTTGATTGGGCGCTTGATTCAAACATTCACTTTGAATCAAAGCCCCTTTCTTTTTTTCGAATGTTTTTAAAAAATGAGAAATCTCCATAATCCAGGTGTGTAGTCCCCAACACCTCGTATGACTTCCCACACATTCACCTTCGTAAAAGATGCGAAGCGTATTTGCACTCACTTTTACTTTGACAAACTCACCAACATATCCTTCTTGAACCGAATAATGATTTTGTCGATACATAATTGTGCTATATTTTGTGACACGTGCCTCGACTAATTCAGCCGCATCAAAAGGTGTAGGCTGGTTCGATTCTTTTCGTTCCTGTCGCTCTTCTACAAGTAATAGGCGATGAGGTATTTTCTTTTGATAATGCTTATGATCGTTCAGTTTCTGAATAATCTGTTCTAAATAACTTTGTGCTTCCCCCAATGTTGAAAAAGTATCTTCTTGAGCGAATGCTTTTCTACGAATGACTTCTACACTTCGTTCAACATGCCCTTTCTGATTGCCTTTGCGAGGTTCACAAAGGCGAATTTGGAACCCGTAATGTAAAGAGAGATTTAACATCCCTTCTGTAATACTTCGCTGAGGTCCATTAAAGCTTTTAACGACTGTTCGCATATTGTCATATGTGAATACCTCCGGTATGAATTTCAAATGTTGAATACAACGAACATGCGCGTCTTGTACACAAATAAGTGTTTCGGATTCGTAGAGCCGTGCAAAGCGATAATTACTGTACGGTAATGTGAAAACAGCTAATGAATAAGATTTTAATTCGCCATTAATGGTGAGTTTAACCTCTCCCCAATCGAATTCAATTTCTCGTCCGGCCTCTGGACGTTGACGAATAAATACTTCCCTTTGCTTTTTTGTCTCGCGATTTACAAAGTTACGAACTGTTGTATAGCTAATTTGAAATCCTTCATCTAACAGCTTTTCATGCATATCTATGATTTTTAATTGTTGCTTATGCATATTCTGTTGACGTTTTCTTTGATTTTGTTTAATCATGTAGCGAATTTTCTTTTGAATACTTGTCGTTAAAACGCTTCTTGAACTTTTTCGCTTTTTGTATGAAGGTGGCGATACGTAGTTATTCGTAATCGGGAGATTACGCGTATCCTGTTGCTTCGCGACCAATTCTTGATCAATATATTTCTTTACAGTATTTCTTGAAAGTTTAAGCCGTTTTGCAATTTGTCTTTGACTTTCATTTTCTTGAAAGTAAGCAAGTAAAACTTGTTGTTTTTTGTTCAATGAGATCACCTTTCTTCCTCCTAACCATTCTACTAGGTTAGGATTATTTTCTTACAAGGTGGCTCAGTTTTCAATTGCGATGTGGCTCACTTTTAGATTAACAGATACAAAGAATAGAAGAAGACCTTGAACGAAATATTCAAGAAGCTAAACTAAGAAAATTTCTATATGCCGAAATTCAAGTTCGAAAAATAGAGAGTCCTGAAAGTATATTTGCACCTACAATCGACCTTATTGATCAGAATATCACACAGTTTAAAAAGGAGCTCGAAACAATTAAAGAGCAAATCCATAATCATTACAAGCATATTGATGCACTTGTTAAAGTAGGAAATTACCTCTAAACATCATATAGAAGAGCGCCTTTTATGGGGCGCTTTTTTCTATTCTAATAATCAAGAGATGAATATATGAATCATATTATGAATGTGTACGAGCAGATGCCTCAGACACTTATTCTATCGCTTGTAGGCATGAGTGTGTTAGATTACATCGCTGGTCTCTTAAGAGCTTTGTACGATCGCAAAGGTAATAGCAAGACACACTATAAAGGGCTAATTAAGAAGCTAGGAATTATTATAGGAGTACTGTTAGGCGCAATCACAGACATGGCTGTTTCTGACGGGGCTCCTATTTTTACGTCCATGATTATTCTACTTTTTGTGTCAGGCGAAGGCTTGAGCATCATTGAAAACCTTGCTGTTATGGGAGTTCCTCTCCCGCAACAATTGAAAGATAGGCTGATTCAGGTACAAGAAAGCGAAAAAGAAATATTTTACAAAATAGTGAAATTAATATAGCTTATATGTGAAAAATATTTCAGGAGGGGTATTATGAAAGGGACTGTCAATGAGATATTCTTAGAGCTAAAATCAAGTCTAGATTCAAATGGATTTGATGATATCGGCACTAAAGGGTCAGTATGGGAGTATTTAAAACAATTATTAGAAAATGGTGCTTTGGAACATGATGCTGCAGAGGGTTCGGCAAAGTCGGCTGTTGCTGGAAATGGTTTAACTGACAAACAGATTAGAGCCATTGCTCTAGAGGTATATAATAATGATTTAATTTATCTAACATGTCCGCGTTGCTTAAGTTCAGATCATTTGTTTTGGGATGACATGCTGGAGCATGTATACAAAGGACAATGTCACGAATGTGATAGAGTGGATGAAAAAATAAAATACGATTGATACTAACTAAAAGAACCGTCTATTTCTAGGTTCTTTTTTTGTTTTTTTAAGGAGATGATAAAAATGAAATACCCAATCAAAACTGATTTCCTCAAGGCGGGTACAGGAAGACGTCCAGGAACCCTAATCCCAGGAGGCAAACCGAGGTTCATCGTGTTGCACGACACGGGAAATCCAAATTCGACTGCTGCGAACAACATAGGCTACTACAGTCGTAGTTTGTCTATGAAAGCAGGTGCTCAGGTATTCATCGACGACAAGGAAATCATCGAATGTATTCCGGTTCGTTCGAAGCCCGAAAAAGCAAGGCACGTTATGTACAACCGAGACCGCAAAACGTTGGGACTCGGAGCGGCGAATGATTACGCGATTGGCTTAGAGATGTGTTTCTTCCCGGGTAACAAATCTCGCTCGGAGGAAGCTTACCAACGTACAGTTTGGTACGCAGCTTATATTGCAAAGCTCTACAATATGAACATCAACAACTGTTTAGTAGGTCACGAACATCTCGATCCAAGACGCAAAGTAGATTCGTCGACTGGACTCAGAGCAACGGGTCGAACTTATAACCAAATGGTTGCTGATATTAAAGCAATTTACCATACAAATGATGGTAAGGGCGGAGCTAGCACTCCATCAACTCCTAGCTTTAACCCTGCCAACACGACTAATCCTGGTTATGTAACAATCAAAGTTCCTTCGCTTAATGTCCGAAAAGGGCCAGGAGTGAACCACCCAAAGGTAAAGGAATTAAAAACAAGGAAGCTCATGGAAAGCGTATAGAATTGAGAATGGTTGGTACAATATCGGTGGTAATCAATGGATAAGTGGTGGTAAGGCTTATGTAAATTATCATGAGAACCCTCACTATAAGTCACCAGTGAGTATATCAAAAATGAAAGAGCCAGTTTTAAATACAGTAGAAGTTCTGGTTGACAATCTTAACGTCCGTAATGGCCCAGGTGTGGACTATATTACTGTTAAGAAGCTTAAGAAGGGATCTAGGTGGAGAATGTACTGTGAACAGGATGGCTGGTATAACGTAGGTGGTAACCAGTGGATTAACGCGGATAAAGTGTATTCCCGTATTGTAAAGTGAGGTAAGTGTAGATTGACACTACGAGAAATCATGAGCTATAATTGATTTAGAGACTTGTGTGTGTGCACATTAACATCATACTCGTACGTTAACTCATCGTACCAGGTGTACCTGCGAACAAGCTGTGATTGTAACTAACATGCTTCGACTAAGAGATTTATATATTTCTGGTTAAGTACCCAGACTGTATTTCCCGGGAAATCATTTGTAGGTCGAAATTATAAATGATTTTTCACATACACGAAAGGATATGGAAGGATGGTGGAAAGTCATGGGCGAAGAAAAGATAAGAAAGATAGTTCGTATATTAAAGGAAAATTTTTCTAATTTTAAACAAGAACACATTATCGAGGATCTGGAGAAAAGCATCGAGGATTTTGGGATTGAAGTTAGATATGCTTTGCTTGAAGATGAGATAAGCGGGTTTTCACGAGTAGTTGATGGCAAACCACAGGTTATAGTTAACGGTGAACACCCTGAGAATCGACGTAGGTTTACAATGGCACATGAATTAGGACATATAATTCTGCATTGGAAATGGCTAAATAAAGAGAATCAAAGGTTGGATGATTATCATTATGAAATATTGTACAGGCAAGAATCAAGCTATTACAATGGGAATTTACGTGAAGAAATACAGGCAAATGCTTTTGCCGCTGAGTTTTTAATGCCGATCGAGGACGTTAAGAAGATGTTAAAAGGGAAACAAGAAAAAGATTTAAGCAGGAACGAAAAGAGTTATCATATAAAAAAATTAGCTCATAAATATAGAGTTTCTGATCAAACCGCAAGGATCCAGTTAGAAAAGGCTTTTAAGTTAAATGAGTGAAACTCAAAAGCAATCAGAAGCTAAAAAAGATTTAACAACCTTGCTCAATGATCCAGAATTAGACACGTCTAATGAAGAAAAAGAAGCACCACCTGAAATCCTACAAGTAGTAACAGGTTATCCTACTTATCCAACCTATGAAAATAACCAATTAAAAACTCATGAATATATAAATGAAGAGTTGGACTATATGAGAGTAATTCGGCGAGTGTCTATACCGTTACTTTCAATTTTGACTCTCATACTTGTATTTTGGGTTTATTCTATTGTAGAAGATTTATCAAAAGGTAAGTCTCAACTAGATTCTAAAATAGCTATTGCTTTAATCACAGCTGTTTTTGTAAATTTTTTCTGGGCAATAAGAATAATTTTAACCTATGCTTTTAGCCCATTAAAAGACACTATGGATTTTGTACAGAAGTTAAAAAACGGAGAGAATAAAGAGAGATAGTACAGTGAAAATGTTTACAACTAAAAAACCTTTTCAATTGACCATTATATGGTTAATCGAAAAGGTTCTAACTGACTTTAGAGATTCATAATAATCCAAGCACCACCTTGAATTATTACGCTTGCAATAAAGTTTAAGCCAATGATTTCTGGCATATTATTCCATACACCATATTTACAACACGTACAACATTCTTTGTTATTCACCAACTCACCTCCCTTCTACCTGAAGGATTAATGAACAACTTAAAGACATACAACATTGGCTGTCGGAAGCTATTGTTGTATGTCTTTTATTATATCTTATTTTATTACATGTAACAAACTCTTCTCCGATTTTATATAAGCATAAAATCTAGTAGCTTTTTAAAGAGTTATATACCCCCAGAGCCTCCGAATAAGTTGTGTGATATTAAGTTCGTTGCTAATCCCGTTGCTAATCCCGTTGCTAATGATTGTGCACATGTGCTGAAACACCTTGTAAAATGCTGTTGTTAAGCGATTTTTTACGGACGCGGGTTCGACTCCCGCCGTCTCCATATGTAAATTTCATATGGTTTTACCTAGTGTCAGAAACCTTGATAGATCAGGTTTCTGGCACTTTTTCTTTTTCATGGAATATCATCCTCGTTACTAGCAACGAGGTTTTTTTATATTAATACATAAATGTGTTACATTGTGTTTCAATAATAAGAAGGGGTGATCATGATGAAGACAATAACTGTTAGATTAAACGAAGATGAAGCAAAAGCTTATGAGAATTTCGCAAAATTAAACAATATGCCTTTATCGAACTTGTTAAAAAGAACCTTAGAAGAAAAAATGGAAACTGAATTAGACCTACAAGCCATCAAAGAATACGAAAATAAAGATTCTCATGAAACATACGCTCACGAGGATTTAAAAAAGTTACTAGGTTTATAATTTATGGCACATCAAGTTGCTTATACAAAACAAGCAATCAAAAGTTTAAGTAAAATTGACTAAGCGCAGCAAAGAATGATAATTGCCTGGATAGAAAAAAACTTAATTAACACTGAGAATCCAAAATCATTAGGAAAAAAGCTAAAGGGAGATCTAAAAGAGTACTGGCGATATCGTGTTGGCAAGTACAGAATTTTAGCTGATATTGACAACGATGAAATCAAAATCATTATTTTTAACAGTGGGTGTATCTGTTAATCTAAAAGTGAGCCACTTTGATCTCTTTGTTGGAAAATGTACATAAGCGTGTATATTCTATGCTCTATAATAAATATATCTACATGAAAATAACTATAATCCTATACTTTAATTGGAGGAGTGAAAAGAATGAAAGACAAAAGCAAATTAACTCACAATGACCTTAGCGAATTTAAGGTAGACAGATTACAAGCAATCCCATTAATTAAACATTACAGTTGTCAATATAAAGGGATGGAGCATTATGAACAGATAGGACAAAGTTGTGCAATGTCGGTTAATTCAACTGTGAATACAATAATAGAATCAGCAGAGTATCTTGAAGGTCACAGCTTGATGCCAGACGAAATACATATAGAGCGTTTAGCTGATTGGTTCATAGATAATAAAAACTATGAAATACCTCGCCAAGCATTAATATTTTATATGGCAAATTACTTAAAGAAAAAGATTAATGAGTATTATAGAACGATAAATAAAGGTGGAGTAATTTATAGTAACGCCATTGTGGGGAACAAAACAGCGTTGAGAGAGCGTGAAAAGCAATTTAAAATTAGGAAGGAGGGCGGAGTAAAGATAATTAAATGTTAGATAAGAATCTTTTTGAAATGTTTTGATGATTCAACATTCGGTATTCTACAGTTTTCCGGTGTGACAGCGGTAGCGCTAAGGTGTAAGATGAGAGTAATACGCTTGATTGATGCATGTTGTTGATCATCGGAAGGAGAATTTCCATGAATGAAGTGCTCGCTCGTTATATTCGAATCGTTAGTGTCGTCGGGGCATTGCTCATCGTGCTCATTCCTTTTTTATTTCGCACACCGACACCTGTCGCGTTAAAAATTATATTCGGTTTGCTCGTCGTGTTGTTTATCGTTTTAAGCATTCGGATGTTGTCTGTGAAGCGTGCGATGGATGATGCGCCGCGTTAGTTTACTGCTTATAAGGAAAGCATCGATTTCTGAAAAGAGATCGGTGCTTTTTTTGTATGCATTTGCAGAACAGAAGGAGGTACTTCTGAAAAATGTTTAATGTTATGTGAGGAGGGCATCGGTAGAGTAATCATTCAAAAAGGAGAGATGGCAATGACGAAAGAACATTACGAGGAAGTCGATGAAGCTGTTGGTCGTCAACAGCAACAACAGCAACCTGGGATTGAACGCGACATGGAACCAGCTCCGATTTTTGACAATGGAACAAAAGGCGCTGGTCGCTTACGTGGCAAGAAAGCATTAATTACAGGAGGGGATAGCGGAATCGGGCGAGCTGTCGCATTAGCGTTTGCGAAAGAAGGGGCGGACCTTGCGATCGTCTACTTAGACGAAAGAGAACGTAAAGATGCGGAAGAAACGTTGCGTGCGGTGGAACCGTACGGAGTTCAAACGTATATGGAACAGTTGGACGTGAGTTGCGAAGAAAATAGTGCACCGCTCATTCAGCGTGTGCGTCAACAGCTAGGCGGATTAAATATTTTAGTTAATAATGCGGGAAAACAATTTCCACAATCGACAATCGCAGACATTTCGAGTGACCAACTGCATGAAACATTTCAAACGAACTTTTTTGGCTTGTTTTATGTGACGAAGGCAGCGGTTGCAGAGATGAAGCAAGGCGATGTCATATTGAATACGACATCGATTACTGCTTATAACGGTTCACCTGAACTGATGGATTATGCGGCGACGAAAGGAGCGATTACCGCTTTTACGCGTTCGCTCGCTTTAAATCTTGTCGATCGAGGCATTCGTGTAAATGCCGTGGCACCAGGGCCGATTTGGACACCTTTAATCCCGGCGACATTCGATTCGGAAAAGGTAGAACATCACGGGGAAGATACCCCGATGGAGCGACGAGGACAACCGGCGGAAGTTGCAGGAGCATATGTCTTTTTAGCATCCGATGAAGCAAGTTATATGACGGGGCAAACGATTCATGTGAATGGCGGAGATTATACGAGTTCTTAAATCGCGTGAATGATGTATTCCTGTTGGATCGATGAAAAAATAAACCGTTTGAATCTCTAGTTTTGATTCAAACGGTTCATTCGTTATTCAAGCTCTTTCGGGATGTGAATGATCGTTTCGTTGGATAGTTTGTCCACTGCGTCCCATCGTTCCGCTGTCGTTTGTTTATCGAGTTCTGTTGAAAGGATAATCGAAGCGGAATAGGAGTTAAACGTTAAAGCGAAAGCGCCGATGAGAATTAATGGTTTTAAATGTGGCATCATGATTACTCCTTCCATTTCCTTTTTCTTCAATATACGCGGAATAGCTTGTGGAATCAAGAGAAGGGAGTCGTTCGCTTCATTATTTTTGACATCTCGTGTCAATGGCGTATCGTATAAAGGGAAAGCTTAATTTTGAGAACGGAGGAATGAAAATGAATGTAACAAATGAACAAATTCAACTCGCACGACG
>NZ_DATBTY010000038.1:0-6762 GCF_036516575.1 Cerasibacillus sp. | reverse complement strand
ACGTTCGTCTTTTTGAACGGTGGCGATTCGTAAACCGTCGCCAATCGGTCGTGTGATGTAATCACTCTCATATAAAAAACGGAAAAACGCCGATAAAATACTCGTTTTCCGCTCCAATGTTGCAGAGGAATAAGACCCGCGCTGCAATACGTACGGACTGTCCGTTGCGAGCCATTGTTGGTAGCGACGAATGTGACGTTTATCGAGCGACTTCCAAAGCGATTGTTGCTCCCACGTCACGTCGAGTCCAATCTCTTCTCCGTACTGCAATAAATAAGTGATCAGTTGTTTCAGTTCGAGTTCATACTCTCGAATCGTCCGTGCTGAACGGTCATGAGCGCGGTTTAAATGTTTCGGCGCATATAAAAACCAATGGACCATTTCCAAATCATTAAAATGGTGAAAAGCATCCATTCCTTGCCGTTCCGCTTCATCGTATTTGCGTTCAAGCATGCGCATCGTCTCGGGGTCGCGTTTGACGATTGATCCGATCGGTTGTTGAACGAGTTCCATCTAGCATCCTCCTTCTGTTGCATTATGTCTTCTCTCTTATGGTTCGGATGAAATCTTCCAGAGATTCCCATCCATTCTCTCAGTGAAAACTTAGCATTGTCTCTTATCGTTAGTGTACCATAAGAGAAGTTTATCCGACTTCATGGAACTTTTCTCCAAATGCATCGTATACGTATGAATGACTGAAATAGGAGATGGAAGGGAGTCTCCTTGAAAATTTTCGTCATAAGCAAAACTAAAAATTCGGAGAGGAAGAGATGGATGGAATGGTTATCAAAAGGGGCATTGCTGTTTAGTGCGATTATCGTCATTTTGACCGTGTATGTGATTTTTCGCAAGCAAAGTAAGCAATGGAAGACGAAACAACAAGTAACGAGAACTGGAGAGGTAACCGCTGCTCGTGTTGTAAAGTACGAACCGACCGGCTTGTCAAAACGATATTTAGATGAAATGATCGTTCACGTACTCGTACTTTACGAAGGGCGATAGATTCCATCTTCGTATACAGGATTTTTTTCGTTTTCGGACCGGCAAGATGAAGCGTGGATTCCGGTTTGGTTTAATCCTTATGCGCCGAAGCATGTGCATCCTGCCGAACAAAATGAAGAAAATGAAGCGATTGTTGAGAAAAGTCGCATCGACTATGAGTGTGCGCATTTGTCGCCATTAGAGCGCACAAAGTGGGAAGCGCATCACGAACCCTCGACCGCCCTCATTCAATCGATTCATCAAACGCTATCTCCGCATGAACACCAACTCGCAACAATCACATTGTCGATTCAAAATGCAGATGCAGAAGTGACGCGTGACATTATGTTGACAGGAGAAGAATATGACAAAATGACAGCACCGTACTACGTCGCTCTCGTTCATTATTGTCCAGAAGCACCAGAAATTTTTACATTTCCTATTGAATTTCAATAGACGAGTCGCTCGATGTGTCATAAACACCGGGCGATTTTTATCGTTTCGCAACTTTTATTTGAAATACCCCATCACTAAATAATTGCCACTAATTGATTTACTGATATCATCAAATGCGCTAAGTGTGTATCTTATTGCATATCCATTTACTTTAAGCGTATTAGCCACATTTTTGACATCTGACAACTTATCAACATAAACAAACATTCTGTTTATGGCTTCAATTCCAAAACTCTCACCCCCATCGTAACGTTCTATAAATGAATCCCAACTGATCTGGTACATGTTTTCAACAATGCTTTTTAATACGTTTTTGTTTACAAAAATGGTGTCTGAATAGATATCAAGTACATCAAGTGGAGGCAAATTTGTGGGATAAGGTGTAAGTGATATTTGGTATTCCACAAAATTTGAGCTACTGAAGCCACCTTCTTCAACTTTAATAATTGGTATACGAAGCAGAACTTTTTGTTTATCTATTTCTTGCGAGCTAAACGCAGTATCATCCGGTAGCATAGGCAATCCCAAAGACTCCAATGCTAACTCATCAATTCCCCGTATAAAATATGCTTTATCATCATCGTCTGTTATTCCAAAGTTTATAATATATTCACTATATGCTAATGTACTGTCAGAAAATTTTTGTGATAATAATTTGGTAATTTTCTGTTCATCACTAAAAAGCAATGGATAGACCTTTGAAGAATTATCTAAGTCTATTGAGGTTGTAATCTCCACTAAATGAGTATTCTCATTCTCTATAAAATCACTTTGCGTTTGATGATATTGGTATAGAATAAAAATAAAAGAAGAGGAAAGCAAAATTAGGGAGAATAGAAAAAGAAAGATAGATAAACGTAAATAGGTGCAGCACCTTACCGATTTACAAGTGATCAGTTTTTCTCTTTTTATGCAAAAGTAATCAATACGAATGCAAGAGATGCCATACACGTGATAGATGGATTATTACACCATGAATCAGATCTTTCAATTTTAGAGCATTACACTGATACAGCAGGTTACACGGATCAGGTTTTTGGATTAAGTCATTTATTAAGATGCCGTTTTGCACCTAGACTAAGGGATATAAGTGACGCAAAACTATATACCATTTCTTCGCCTAATGATTTCCCAAATATAAAAGGCATATTACGAAGTAAGATTAACACAAAGGTCACTAAAGAAAACTTTGATGATGTATTAAGGCTGGCTCATTCAATTCGGGAAGGAAGGCTTCTGGGTCATTAATAATGGTGAAATTAGGCTCATATGCAAAAAAATTGCTACAGCTCTTCGGGAAATAGAAAGAATTGAAAAAACAATTTTTATCCTTGACTACATTACGAATGAAACATTAAGAAGAAGGTTACATCGTGGACTAAATAAAGGAGAAGCCAAGAATGGATTGGCCAAAGCTTTGTTTTTTTGGTAAACGTGGCGAATTTAGGGAACGTGGCATACAAGATCAACTACAAAGAGCAAGTGCTTTAAATATATTAATCAATGCAATAAGCGTTTGGAACACGGTGTATTTGAGTCAAGTGACAAAAGAATTTAAGAAACATGATGCCCTAAAAGAAGAATTACTGCCACACATTTACCCTTTAGGTTGGGAACATATTAATCTTCTGGGGGAATACAAGTTTGATTTAAAAAGGATACCAGCTAATATGCTCAGACCATTAAATAAGAATTAATTTGTTGGCGGTACCCCTATAAGAAAAAGATGCAATTATATAATTTCCACTCAAAATCTTTCATCTTTTATTATGAATTATTAAAATATATTGATTTGTCAAAAAATAGTGATAGACTATGATTAGTTGTACAACGGTTAGAGGTAGCTCCTCATTGGATTTCGGTTACTACTAGATTTTTGATTGAATAAAGGTTCATAACTAATGGAGGGACTGAAGTACATTGATCAAAAAAATGTTGAAAATCATGTTTGTGACGGTACTTGCAATTTCAATAAGTATTCCTGCTGCTAAAGCTAGTTCGACTGATATGAATTCGGATAAAGAGCCGACGCTTAATACACATGATGTCGAAAAAGCTTTTTCTCTCGCCCAAGATATTTTAACGAATTATTATCAAGTTACTGACATTGGCACAGAGGAGTTTGCTGGAAAACCGTTTGACACAAGCTTACTTGACTCTGACTTGTCTAAATACGTCGAACAAAAAATTAAAACGAAACAATATGTTACAAAAGCTGGAGACGCAGAAAAAGAAAATTACACATTGAAGTTTACTGTATTATCTTTCGAGGTGACCAAGGAAGGTGTATTCCTTTCGATCAGTACAGAGGCTACATTTAATTATATAGGTTTGAAAGTTGAATCAGGATTTGGTGAAATCTCAAACATGTTTTTTAAGGATACTGGTGAAGGATTTACTTTAACTGATTGGTATATGCCTTATCAATATTACGATGAGTTTGTTAGAGGTGTAGTGGATAATTCAAGTCAATTGTTCCCTAACTCCACTTCAGCGGATTCAAATTTTTCCGCTTTAGTAAATTCAAATTTTTCCAGACTTCAAGAGGAACTACATGATAATGTTGTTAAAAATCTGTTTTCTACAGACCAATTAGCACCAGAACAAGAAACAGATAGTGCTGAAGAATCGACTCATGAAACACCATCAGTAAACGCAACGCTAAGGTCTTTAAATAAGAAAAACATAGTAACATGGGCAAGAAATAACATCGTAGTAAACCCTAAAAGTGGTAACGGTGTAGTACCATATTATGATTTTTCGAAAATAAACAATGCATGGGACTGTACTAATTTTGTATCTCACGCTCTCTTAGCTGGTGGTGCAGTTGTCTATGACACAGGTGGAACAGGCATTTCTTCTACAGGTTGGTACTATCGTAGTACGAGTAATCGTTCTTCATCATGGACAGGTGTACCGAATCTTCATGCTTTTTTAACAGGCAATAGAACAAAAGGTCCGGTTGGTACTTCAATTACTTATAGAACATTTGATTGGTTTGGCACTCGCCCTTATGAAGCTGGAGATGTCATGCAATTTTATCTAAGTGGAAGTTACAACAATTGGAGACATTCCACAATTATCACTGAATTTTACGAGGTTGGTTCGACTCCTAATCATGTAGGGGCATTGGTTACTGGACGTAGTGCTGCAGGTAGCTATAATAATAACCAAAAAGCGCATACGATTTACGCAGGTGACGCTAAAAGGGTTATCAAGCTAAGTGGTTATTACAATTAATTAGTAATCATCTTCCCTTCAGCCTGAAAGCGCTTCGTGAGAAACAGCCAACATTTAGCATGGTGGCTGTTTTTCATTTTTTAAAATTTAGCAAGCTACTTACTTTGTCCTCCATATCTTCGGTTTCTTTTTGCAATGGGCCCGATCGGTGAATAAAGGCTATGATTATAATACTCATTTGAACACATCAAAGACTTTGCTTTCACCATCTTCATACGGGCAATTAACAATTTGTAGGTCTTTCATTTCCCATTTTGCGGAGCGAAGATATATAAATGACTTATCCAATTCTACAATATTGTGACTCGTCCCATATTGTAAATCGTCGTATTGCTCATGATAACCTGGTTGTTCAATAGTTTTAGGACTAAATAAATTTGATGGCTGTTGTGTAATTTTTTTGATTATTCTAGTACTGATATCATATTGGTGAGTAAATATATGTTCATTAGACGACATAGACATATCATCATTTCCAATAAAGATCGTTGTTCCATCTTGCGATACAGATGCCAACATCATTGAGATGCCATATGACTTAATTTGCTCATATGAAATTCGATTAGTAACAATTGAATCTTGCAAATTATATACGACTACTCCAAATGCACCCTGCAAAACTGCTATCTCGTTATCGGCATATAAAAGTCGAGGCATCTCGGCACCAATATTCATTTGTTCAATGTCAGACAGGCCCACCGCTAATTCTTCACCTTCAGGTAAGGTAATATTTTCATTACCAGAACCTTGTGCAACATGCTCGTTTTCCGGAACTACAATTGGACTTTTTAGAAAAGATAGGCTTAGTACAAGAAAAATAATTGCTGCAGAAGCCAAAACTGTCCAATACAACGGATTAACGCTTCTTGATTTATGAAACTCTTGTTGAATTTTTAGGTGAATTTTCTCACTTTCCTCAGTCGAAAATTCAACATTTTCATTTAAATAACTCTTCACTTTACCTGATATCTTCTTATCAAAGTTATTCAAGTCGACTACTCCTTTCAAGTTTTCTTTTAAGGGCTTCTTTTCCACGTAACAGTCTTGATTTTACGGTATTTATACTAATATTTAAGACATTACTTATTTCCTTCATGTTCATTTCCTGATAGTAATAAAGAATGAGAACTTCTTTGTATTTTCCGGAAAGACTAGCGATTTGTTTTATTATTTCTTTGGAATGTTGTTGCTGAATATATTCATTTTCGGATGAATGACCTGTATTCAATGAATAAATTTCTGGTTTATAAATTAGATTCTTAATGCTCCATCGCTTACGATGATCCTTACATTTGTTAATCGTAATTCTAATTAACCAAGTCTTATAACTAGCTTCATGACGAAAATTGGCCAAGTTTTGATAACAAGTTATGAAAACTTCCTGAATGATATCTTCACATTCAACTCGATCATTTACATACAAATAGGCGATCCGTTTTAACTCTGATCCATACTTAACCATTAACTGATGCAAAAGATCATCACTAGTTATTTCTAAATCATTACTTTTTTGAATAAGCACTGCTTCCCCTCCCTTCAAAAGATTAGACGAATGTAAAGCTGCTTTTGACCCGTTTAAATTGGAATTTCGTTTATTTTAACATTATTAGTTTACTAAAGACAAAAAAGACTCACTGGAAAATTAACGGGTTCGGTTGGTGGGGAGAAAAGTGCGATAATCGGGGCAACAATCCATCTAAAACATGAATCGCACCCCTTGAATTTGTATGAATAATCTTGGTGTAGTAAGAGGAGAATTGATCACTAGTAAAACGGGAGAGGATAGCTCCTTTCCGGTTCCATAATGTGGATTTGCATCTGCATGTAGAAATGAAACACCTGGCTGCATTTACCGTTTTAATTCAGAGAAAGCGATTTCATTAAATCTTTAAGACCATTGAAACTTTCTTAATGTTGTTAAAAACGGAGGTCTCGTCAGGAAAATTGGCTTAGCCTTGTAAATCCGGAATGTTGGCGTTACCCCTTTAACGATGCAACGCGCGCAAAACGTTGGTCGCCGATCGGAGCGGTCGGTAAAATGGCATTTACGAACTATTTTATGCAAAATTTACTCGGTGTCGCGCT
>NZ_DATBTY010000037.1:0-17055 GCF_036516575.1 Cerasibacillus sp. | reverse complement strand
TTTAGAGATATTAGAAAAAGATTTAACATTATCAGGAAGAATAACAATTTGGGATGAAGCGTTACAATTGATTTCTAAATCATATGTTTTTGGATATGGAGAAATTCAGAGTGCTAGATATATTACAGTCGGAACTGCTCAATTTAACGCGCATAATATATTTTTACAAATCTTACTCCAGGGCGGCATAATATTTTTATTTTTATTTATTGTTATATTTATAATTTCTTTGCGTAATTCACGTTATTGTCGTGTAGAATCAATAAGATATTATTTATTATTAGCAGTTTTTATCCTATTTAATATGATGGTTTCAGAAGTCTATTCTTTTGTTATTATCTTCTTATTATTTACCTTAATTAATAATGGTGATTTATATAAACTCTCTTCCAAAAAAGATGGTCAACTTATTGCAGTTCATAGATAACTAATATTTATGATTATAAAAAGTATACCCAAGTGTATAAAGGAGTAACAAATGAAGTCAAAAATAAAAGAATTAATAAATTCTAAGTTCACTAAAAATGTTACTATTATGGCGACTGGAGCTGCTGGGGCACAAGCGATAGCAATGCTATTATCTCCTTTTATTACAAGAATATATGGTCCTGAAGCATATGGAATTATGGGAACCTTCACATCGATAATAAGTATTATAGCTCCTGTTGCTGCTTTGACCTATCCAATAGCAATAGTTCTACCAAAGAGTGATTTAGATGCAAAAGGCCTTATACGCCTTTCTTTAATAATTACTGGTACAATATCATTTGTCTCTCTTTTATTAATCACACTTTTTAATAAACAAATTGCAAATGTGTTTAACCTAAATGAAGTTTCTTCTTTTTTATTTTTAATTCCATTAGTAATTATTTTTGGTGGATTAATGCAAATTTCAGAACAATGGTTGATCAGAACAAAACAATTTTCTATAAATGCTAAGGTAACATTTTGGCAGTCTGTCATAATTAATAGTAGTAAAGTTGGAATTGGACTTTTTTATCCTTTTGCATCTGTTTTAGTTATTTTAACCGTTTTTGCAAATGGTTTAAGAGCTGTAATGATGATTTTCTTTGCCAAAAAATCATCTCATAAAAAAAATATGGCAACTGAAGATAGAAGAAAAAGTCTAAGGAAATTAGCTAGAGAATATTATGATTTTCCATTATATCGTGCACCAGAAGTGTTTTTAAATGCTGTTTCAAATGGTTTGCCTGTTTTAATGCTTACTAGTTTTTTTGGTACAGCTGCAGCAGGCTTTTATACAATTGGAAGAACAGTTTTGTCCATACCTTCTAGGTTAATTGGAAAAGCTGTAGGAGATGTATTTTATCCTCGTATTGCAGAAGCAGCAAAAGAAGGAGAAAATGTAACAAATCTTATTAAAAAGGCAACATTAGCATTGAGTGGAATGGGGATAGTTCCATTTGGTTTAATAGTTTTATTTGGTCCAACGTTATTTAGTTTTGTATTTGGATCTGATTGGGTAATAGCTGGAGAATATGCTAGATGGATAGCATTATGGAGCTTTTTTGCGTTTATGAATAGACCAAGTGTAATGTCTTTACCCGTTCTAAATGCTCAAAGGTTTCATTTAATATATACAGTTATCATGTTAGTTACTAGATTATCAGCCTTAGCAATGGGTTACTTTGTTTTTGAAAGTGATATTGTAGCTGTTGCATTGTTTGGAATATCAGGTGCAATACTTAACTTCGGATTAATTACTATTACCTTAAGAATAAGTAAGAAGAAAACCCGCCTAGTGTAGAATCATGATTATAAATTGAAAGGGTGACAGAAATATTGAAGCGTTTTTTAAAAAAGAGTGATTTAGTAATGTCACTCTATCGTAAATACCTTAGAAAAAAGAGAAGTTTACTTTCGATGCTTTCTCCAACATTTGCAACTAAATTATTATATAAGGAATACTTTGGTAAATCCTTAGATTTGAAGAATCCGGAAACGTTAAATGAGAAAGTTCAATGGCTAAAGCTTAATACATATAATAACAACCATTTAGTTACTCAATGTGCTGATAAATATCAGGTAAGGAAATATGTTGAAGAATCAGGATGCAGCGAAATATTAAATGATTTAATTAATGTATGGGATTCAGTAGATAAGATTGAATGGGATATTCTTCCGTATAAGTTCGCTCTTAAAGTTAATCATGGATGTGGATATAATATTATCTGTAATGATAAAAGCAAACTCAATATAAAAAGAGCTGAAGCTCAGTTAGAGAAATGGATGAAGGAAGATTTTTGGAAGCTTCGTGCAGAGATTAATTATAAGTATATACCCAAAAGAATAATCTGTGAAAAATATATTGAAACAGAAAGCGGATTACTGCCAGATGATTATAAATTTTATTGTTTTAACGGTGAGCCAAAGTTCGTTATGCTTTGTGTTGGAAGAGAAAAAGGAAGGCCTAAGTTTTTTTACTTTGATCGCGAATGGAATTTAATGCCTTACACAAGAGATGCAATAGAAAATCCAGATATTAAAATTGAGAAACCAGACGGTATAGATGAGATGTTTAAATACGCCGAAAAGCTATGCAAACCTTTCCCGTTTGTTAGAGCAGACTTTTATTTAGATAAAGGCAAAACTATTTTTGGTGAGTTAACATTTACACCATCGGCTGGTTTAGATACTAAGCGTTTACCTGAAACAGATAAAATTCTTGGGGATTTTTTAAAGCTTCCAATAGACAATAAACGTTAAGAATACATAAAAGAGTGGAGGAGTAATTATGAAAGTATCAATTTTAGGTGCGGGAAATGCCGGATGTGCTGTAGCTGCTGATTTATCTATTAGAGGTCACGATGTAACACTAATTAAAACTACTGATTCAATGCATAATGACAATTTTCAATATTTGTTAGAAAATAATGGTGAAATAAAATTAGTAGAAAATGATGAAGCCAAAACTACGAGAATTAATGCGGTGACAAGAGACTTATCCGAACTATCAAAGGCAGATATAGTAATTGTTTATATTCAAACTAATTATCATGAAGAATTGATAAAGAGAATGGAAGAATATATCAAGGATGATCAAATTATTGTTTTCAATCCAGGGTACTTTTCAACTGCTTATATGTTAAAGCATTGTGAAAATAATAATATTACAATTGTAGAGGCTCAAAGTTCATTTATTGATTGTCGGATAACTGAACCTGGAGTTATTAAAGTTGGATTCAGAAATGTAAGAAACCCTTTAGGGGTATATCCAAATAAAAATACTTTAAAGGCGAAGGAAAAACTTGATAAATTAGGATTTCCTCTGGAATATTTATCTTCAGTTGTAGAAGCTGCATTACATAATCCAAATTTAATTGTTCATACAGTAGGTGCTGTTATGAGTATCCCACGTATTGAAAAGACAAAAGGTGATTACGTAATGTATCATGAAGTATTTACACCTAGTGTATGGAAAGTATTGGAAAAACTAGATAGTGAAAAAATGGATGTACTCGAGAAGTTAGGATTTGAAAGACTTTCCTATGTTGAGGCCTGTAAATATCGCAACACATTAGATGACACTTGTGATGCTAAGGAAGTATTCTTTTGGTATGCAGCAATGCCTACAAGAGCTAAAGGCCCCGTGTCAGTTGATTCTAGATATATAACAGAAGATGTTCCACAAGGTCTTGTGATGCTTGAAGCGATAGCAAAACAACTCGATATAGAAACACCAATATGTACTGCTTTAATTGAAATAGCATCGGCAGCTTTAGGGAGAGATATGCGTAAAGAGGGTAGAACACCTGAACGATTAGGGGAAGAAAACATTAAGAAAATACTTGATGATACATTGAAAGAGTATTGAAGTAATAAATAAACCATAACCATTTTATGCATCACATAGATTTAGTGCATGTATAAATCAATTTAGGAGGTATCCCCATGAAACTCACAGTCGCCGGGACAGGCTATGTCGGCCTATCAAATGCTGTCTTACTATCTCAACACAACGAAGTCACAGCATTTGATATCGTGCAAGAGAAGGTTGATTTAATTAATAATAAAAAATCTCCAATTGTCGATTCGGAGATAGAAGATTATTTAGCGAATAAACCGTTGAATCTTAAAGCAACAACTGATTATAAAGAAGCGTTTAAAGAGGCGGACTATATCATTATTTCCACACCGACGAATTATGATCCCGAGAGAGATTATTTTGATACGAGTTCTGTTGAAACAGTGATTGAACAAGTTCTATCTGTAAATCCGAATGCGACAATGGTTATTAAGTCAACCATTCCAGTCGGTTATACGAAGGCAGTACGTGAGAAGTTTTCAACTCATAATATTATATTCTCACCAGAATTTTTACGTGAGGGACGGGCATTATATGATAATTTATATCCGTCACGTATTATTGTCGGAGAGAGATCAGAGCGGGCCAGGAAGTTTGCCGAGTTACTTAAAGAGGGCGCGATTAAAGAAGATATTCCGGTTCTTTTTACGGATTCAACTGAAGCGGAAGCGATTAAATTATTCGCGAATACATATTTAGCGATGCGTGTGTCATTTTTTAATGAATTGGACACATATGCGGAAATGAAAGGGCTCGATACACAGCAGATCATTGAAGGGGTCGGGCTAGATCCGCGTATTGGTGATCACTACAATAACCCGTCATTCGGTTACGGTGGTTATTGTTTGCCGAAAGATACGAAACAATTACTTGCTAATTATAAAGGTATTCCTAATAATATGATTACAGCCATTGTTGAGGCGAATGATACGCGTAAGCGTCATATTGCGGATCAGATATTAGCGAGAAATCCTAAAATCGTCGGAGTGTATCGTTTAACGATGAAGACAGGCTCAGATAATTTCCGTCAATCAGCTATTCAAGATGTCATTAATCATATCAAACGAGACGGTGTTGAAGTCGTTATTTATGAACCTGTATTAGAAGAAGCGGAGTTTGACGGTTCGAAAGTTATAAAAGATTTTGCCGAGTTTAAGGAAGTTAGTGATGTTATCGTTGCTAATCGCTTATCAGACGAACTAAAAGATGTAAAAGATAAAGTGTATACACGTGATGTGTTTTCACGAGACTAAATAAGGATTGGCCTGCATGTTTTAGTTGCAGGCTTTTTTCAAAGAAAGAGTTAAGGATACGAGGAGGTTTGAAAGAAATGACATGGCAAGAGAATTATAAACGCTGGATTAATTTTGCTGAATTAGATGGGGAATTAAAGGGGCAATTAGCGGATTTAAGAGACGATCGAACAGCTTTAGAAGATGCATTTTATAAACATTTAGAGTTCGGGACAGGTGGCATGCGTGGCATTATTGGGCCTGGTACGAATCGGATGAATATATATACGGTACGAAAAGCTGCTGAAGGGTTGGCACGCTATATTGAAGAACAAGGTGATATCGCGAAGAGTCGCGGTGTTGTCATTGCCTATGATTCCCGCCATAAATCAAAGGATTTTGCAATGGAGGCTGCGAAAGTACTAGGTCATCACGGCATTCAAGTCTATGTCTTTGAATCACTTCGCACAACTCCAGAGCTATCATTTGCGGTACGTTATTTACATGCGTTTAGCGGGATTGTCATTACCGCAAGCCATAACCCACCAGAATACAATGGGTTTAAAGTGTATGGAGAAGACGGTGCTCAATTTGCTTCAGAAACTGCGAACGTATTAGTGGCTAAGGTTAATGAAGTTGAAAATGAGTTAGAGATTGCTGTAGCAGAAGAAGAGTCATTAAAGGAATCTGGACTTTTATCGATGATCGGTGACACAGTCGATCAAGCATATTTAAAACAGTTAGAAACGATTACCGTTAACCGTGATGCCATCGAACAGGTGGCTGATGACTTTAAAATCGTCTATACACCGCTTCACGGAACAGGGAATCGTCCAGTAAGAAAAGGGTTAGCGCAAGTCGGTTTTAAACATGTATACGTCGTTAAAGAGCAAGAACTGCCAGATGGTGCTTTCCAAACGGTTGATTATCCAAATCCTGAAGAACCAGCTGCCTTTAAGTTGGCGATTGAATATGGTAAGAAACATGACGCTCATCTATTATTAGCGACTGACCCTGATACGGATCGCGTTGGAGTCGCTGTTAAAAATCGCGAAGGTGAATACCAACTTTTAACGGGTAACCAAATTGGGGCGTTATTACTTCACTATCTTATAACTGAAAAAGCGAAGAAAAATGAACTCCTAGAAAATGCGACCGTTTTAAAAACAATCGTCACATCTGAATTAGGTCGGGATATTGCCAAAGCTCATGGACTAGACACAATCGATACGTTGACAGGCTTTAAATATATTAGTGAAAAAATCAAGGAATTTGAAGAACGTGGGGACCGTTCTTTCCTCATTGGCTATGAAGAAAGCTACGGTTATTTAATCGGTGAATTCGTGCGAGATAAAGACGCAATCCAAGCGTGTATACTCATCGCTGAAGTTGCTGCTTATTATCATACGAAAGATAAGACTTTGTATGATGCCTTAATGGATATTTTCGCTAAATATGGCTATTACCGTGAAGGATTAGAGTCTTTAACATTAGAAGGAAAAGCAGGTGTTGAGAAAATCGCTACAATTATGAATGACTTCCGTGAAAACCCTCCTGCTGAAGTTGCTGGACAACAAGTCGTCGTCCGTGAAGACTATGAATCAAGTAGACGGACGTTTGTAGATAAGGGTGTGGAAGAAACAATCACACTGCCAGTATCGAATGTGCTTAAATACAAACTCGAGGACGACTCTTGGATCTGCATCCGTCCATCCGGCACCGAACCGAAGATAAAATTTTACTTTGGTGTAAGAGGAGAGACGATGGAAGAAAGTCAAGAGATGTTAGAAAAGTTGGTTGGTGAAGTGATGGAGAGAGTGACTGAAGGAGAAAAAGCTTAAATTTCTTCTTTTTCCATGTGTTTCACACTTATTCTAGTGTACAAAACATTTAACTAAGCTAGGTTAAAACTTGACTTATACAAAAATACTATTTAATTCTACTGTAGAATCAATCCTAATACATTAAGGAGTTTTTGATGAAAAAACGAGAATCACTCAAAAAGTCACTAAAACCTCATTGGGTATGGGCTATTGCGTTAGGTTCCTCCATTGGCTGGGGAGCGTTTGTACAACCAACTAATTGGATGTCTGAAGCAGGTCCATTTGGTGTTATCATCGGTTTTGGTATTGGTGCTTTGTTAATGATGTTGATTGCTGTCAGTTATGGATTTTTGATAAAAAATTTCCCGGTATCCGGTGGTGAATTTGCTTATGCGTTTATTAGTTTAGGACGAAAGCATGCCTTTATATCGGGATGGTTTTTATCATTAGGGTATATTTGTATTGTGGCATTAAATGCTTCGGCATTTACGTTAATGTTTAAATATATCTTCCCAGCCTTTATTCAAAATTTGCACATGTATGAATTAGCAGGATGGGATGTCTATTTTACTGAAGTGATTATTGCAACGTTAGCTTTAATTGTTTTTGCTTATTTAAATATAAAAGGTTCTGGATTAACGGGAAGCATGCAATTTATTTTCTGTGTCATTATGGTCGCAGGTGTGCTTTTGTTATCCGCTTTTGTTGGAATCTCACCGGAATCTAGTGTGGAAAATATGAAGCCATTTTTCAATCCAGAAGTGACGACATTTTCAGCGATTATTTCCATTGTAGCAATTGCGCCATGGGCCTATGTTGGCTTTGATAATGTGCCACAAATGGCAGAAGAATTTTATTTTTCATCACAAAAAGCCTTTCGCTTAATTATTTTGCGATGATTGCTGCTTTTCTACTTTATAGCTTTATGATTATAACAACTGCCATGACTGAACCATGGTTAGAGTTAGTTGGTCAGCAACATTTTTGGGGGACAGGCTTTGCTATTGAAAACGTGTTAGGAACAGCAGGATTATTTGTTTTAATGATAGCCTTAATGATGGGCATATTCACTGGTCTAAATGGATTTATTTTATCAACAAGTCGTTTGTTATTTGCGATGTCTCGTGCTAAGGTTATCCCATCCGCTTTTTCAAAGCTTCATCCGAAGTATAAGACACCTTATATAGGGATTATCTTTACTACAGTTGTCGCTATGGCTGCTCCATGGTTCGGCCGAGAAGTATTAGTTTGGATTGTGGGTATGTCATCGATTGGAGTATCGATTGCTTATTTTTATACATGTTATACAGCATATAAACTATTTAAATGGTCGAAGAAAGATGCTTCTGTGTCAAATCATGCCACTCTTGCCCCATGGAAAAAGTTTATAGCTGGTATTGGTATAGTTGCGAGTTTAGTATTTATTGCCTTATTGCTTGTCCCTGGATCACCTGCTTTTCTCGATGTTGAATCAAGAGTTGCTTTGGTCGTGTGGATTTTAATCGGTGTGGGCTTTTACTTGGTTAAACGAAAAGAATATAACAGTATTCCTGAGGAAGAGTTAAATTATTTAATTTTAGGGGAACATGGTAATGGAAAGCAGTTGGGGTAATACTATGGATTTTACATATTAAATTTTTAGGACACGAAACAATAAGAAAAGGCTGCTAAGGGCAACTTTCGCGCAAACCTGTATCCAACTCCAATGTTCTGAAATACAAACTCAAAGACGACTCTCGGATATGTGTTCATATATACAGAACCGTGTCGAATATTACATTTTGCTTTAGTGAGGGGCAGGTTGAATGTTCACAACAGATGTAACTTTTAGGGCGAAAATTTGATGACCTGTTAAACCCAGAAGCTTTATATAGAATTGGTAACATTAAGAATGGATTAATTGGTGGAAAAGCTGAGGGAATCTAGATAAAACTGATTTTATTTCTTATAACTTAGTTCAGTAGAGATATAATGCTTTATTATTGTCTGTATTGTAAATAGAGTGGAGGTATCACATGGCGAACAAAATATTAACATTAGTCAAAAATATTAATAAACCATTAGAGAGATTTCTTTTGGTTAATGGATGGAATTATAGACTTTATAAGAAAAAGAAAAGTGGAATCAAATTAAAAAAACTTACCAAAACTCAAAAACAACAAGTTAGAGATTATTGGAAAAAATACGGGAAAAGAGTTAATACTGATTGGACAGCGTATTTTTCTTTTGCCAATGATCGATTTGATCCTCGTTATATACCAGAAAGTTTATATTATGGAGAAGTAGCCAAAAAATTATATGTTCATGGAATGGAAGGTTTGCACCATAAGAATGTCCAAGAACAAATATTTGATGCAAAGCAGCCAAAAACAATCGTTAGAAAAATAAATAATTTTATATCTGATAAAGATCATAAACCTATTTCCTTAGAAAAAGCTATACAACTTTGTAAAGATGAACCAGAAGTTATCATAAAACCCTCCACAGGAACCTATGGTGGTCAAGGTATTATTTTTTGGAAACCCGAAGATGGAGAGGATAAATTAAAAAGCATCTTAACGTCACTTAATCAAGTAATTGTTCAAGAGGTAGTAGAGTCTCATCAATTTATGAAAAGCATAACTACATCTACTATAAACACTTTGAGAGTAGTAACTTTACTAATTGACGGAGAACCCGTTCTCTTGTCTACTTTATTAAGGATGGGAAAAGAGGGGAGTAGAATAGATGGTTTTTTAGCTGGTGGCATAATAGCAGTTGTAAATAAAAATGGATATTTGGAAGAATCTGCAGTACAGCTTGATCAAACTGTCAGAACTCAACATGATAGTGGCTTTGTTTTTAAAGACAAAAAAGTACCATCTTATAACAAGTTGATAGACGATGCTTTTAGACAGCATAGTAGAATCCCGTATTTTAAAATGGTTTCTTGGGATTACGCTATTGACAAAGTAGGAGATCCAATATTAATAGAAGCAAATATTCCAACGGGACAAATTGATTTTCATCAAATTAACATAGGACCTATTTTTGGAGAGTATACTGATAGAGTTTTGGATTATGTATATAAAGGTAAAGAACTGTAGTTAGTTTAAAATACTTAGTAATAAAGAAATAACTACTGTGTTCATTAATTCGATATTATACTTATCCGGTGGCGTTAATGTTTAGAAATTAGAGACGATTTTAAGGGATTGATAAAGTTGTAGAGAAGTATTTTTGAGCGTTTTAATTAATTGGTTTGATAGGTGTTTTAATATAAAAGGATAGGAAATAAAAAGAATTTAGATTTGTAAAAGGGATACATATGGGGTTCTGTCCACTTGATAGAGAACAGTTTAAAACTGTCTGTGGTATATTATTTTTTATTATTTAAGTCCGTACACCGCGTAATAGGTGTGCGGGCTTTTGTAATATTTAAATGCCGTTCATTCGTTTCACCGTTATAGACATTAAAGTGGACCATGTTCAAACCGAAAGCCTGATAAAGAGTAAAACATAAGGAGGCAATCTATGGAAAAAAGGAGCAGTTAAAAAGTCAAGAAGATTTGTTATGCCAGACGCATTTATCATTATCTTCAGTATTGTAACTTTAGCTGCGATTGCAACACATTTTATTCCGACAGGTTCATATGAACGTGAGACCGTTGAAGAAATAATTAAAGTCGTTCCAGGAAGTTATGAAAAAATAGAATCTAATCCGGCTAACTTGCTTGACTTATTTAGTGCCAATCCAAAAGGCATGATAGAATCTGCAAATATCATATTCCTCATCTTTATTATTGGTGGGATTGTTTATATCATTGAATCGACAGGTGCAATTACGTCTGGCATTCATACACTGATTGATAAAACGAAAGGAAGGTATATGCTCTTAATAGCAACTGTTAGTGGCATATTTGGTATTTTAGCGTCGATGGGTATTGCAGCAAATGCTGTCATCGCTTTTATACCAATAGGGATTGCTTTAGCAAGATCACTCAAATTAGATGCTATTGTCGGAGTAGCTACGGTTTACTTAGGTTATTACTCCGGAATGATTGCCGGTATTTTCGACCCGACCATATTAGGCTTAGCGCAAACAATTGCAGAATTACCATTGTTCTCTGGCATGTTATTGCGTGTATTTTTATTTTTAGCTCTCATCACGATTACGATTATTTATACAAATTTTTATGCAAAAAAGGTAAAAAACAACCCGGAAAAGTCATTTATGGGAAGCAAGCTATTTGGAAATTTACCAAATAATACAAAAGTAGAAGATCGTAACCTTTTTATAACTGGCAGACAGAAGCTAATTTTACTTACATTTTTATTATTTATCGTCACTTTTATTTACGGTGCCTTTAATCATGACTGGGGTATAAGCGAACTGTCTGGTATTTTTTTAATGATGGGTGTCGTTATAGCGTTCATCGCGCGAATAAGCCCGAATGAATTTATTAGTCAATTTATTGCAGGAGCGAAGTCGATTGTATATGGTGCTTTAGTTGTTGGTCTTGCGAGAGCCGTCATCGTTATTTTAAATGAAGGTGCGATACTGGATACGATTGTTTATTATGCTCTCGGTCCATTAGAGTCGACTTCCATTTATGTAGGTGCCCAATTATTATATGTGTTTAATTTATTGTTTAATATTTTAGTTACATCTGGAACCGGGCAAGCGGCAATCATTATGCCACTTATGGTTCCTATCGTAGATTTATTAGGGATAACGAGACAAACCGGTGCGCTTATTCTCATGTTAGGTGATGGTTTCACGAATATTATTACACCAACTTCTGGTGTGCTTATGGCTGTTCTTGCAATTGGCGGTATTAATTGGGTGAAGTGGGTGCGATTTGTCTTCCCACTATTATTAATGTGGATGATTGTCGGAGCTATTGCCATTACGATCGCCATCTTTATCGGATACGGCCCATTTTAGTGAATAATCCCACAGACAGTTTGAACACGACTGTCTGTGGGATTTTTATAGTCTACTATAGATTTTGACTTTGAAAATAGCATACTAAATATATTTTTAAATAACAGTATTGTACCTTGATCTGCTAGTCGTAGGAAAAACATAATGGCTGTGCTTTCATCGTATAAGTGTAATAGGAAGATTAAACAATATGAGAGGAGAGAAACAGTCATGAAAATTACGTTACTTTGTGCATTGGGAATGAGTACAAGTCTATTAGTGAAAAAAATGAAGCAAGTCGCAGAAAGACGAGGACTTAATGTGACGATTGAAGCCCACTCGGTTGATGACGTTGATAAGCAGTTAAGCGAATCTGATGTGATTCTTTTAGGACCACAAATTAGATATAAGAAAAATGAATTATTGAAGAAGGCTGAAGTAGTAGGGGTACCGATTGACATCATCGATATGAAAGCATATGGAACGGCAAATGCTGAAAAGGTGTTAGATCAAGCATTATCGCTTTTTTAAATGAAAAATAAGGGGGATAAATCGTGAATCGTTTTAATGATTTTATGGAACGGTACTTTATGCCAATAGCTGGGAAGATGGCTGAACAACGTCATTTAAAGGCCATAAGGGACGGTATTGTGACAACGATGCCCTTGTTAATCATCGGGAGTATTTTCTTAATCATCTCTTCCCCACCCGTTAAGTCATGGGCAGAGTTCATGAAGCCATATGCACCGGCACTTAGTATACCAGTAGATGCGACATTCGGTCTGTTGGGGCTTGTAGCTGTATTTTCGATTGCTTATAGCCTAGCGAGAAGTTATAAAATGGATGAATTATCTGCAGGTGTGCTTAGTGTAGCAGCATTCTTTGTAGCAACACCGCTCACTGAAGATGGAAATATTCCTTTAAATTTGATGGGCAGTCAAGGATTGTTTATTGCCATTGTACTAGCTATTTTTACCGTTGAAGTCTACCGGTTTTTTGAAACAAGAAATATCGTTATTCGGATGCCTGATGGTGTTCCGCCATCAGTTTGGCGAGCTTTCACAGCATTAATTCCTGGCGCTGTCATTATTTTTGCCGTTTGGGGAATAGATCTCAGTTTGCATCATTCTTTTGATTTATCATTACATGGTATCGTTGGAGCGGTGTTGCGACAGCCATTAGAAGCAATGGGAGCAAGCCTTTGGGGAGCTATTATAGCTATCATTCTTATCCACTTGTTATGGTCATTCGGCATTCATGGCATTTCAGTTGTCGCAAGTGTCATGGCACCTATCTGGTATAGCCTAACTGAACAAAACGTAGCTGCCCAACAAGCTGGAGAAGAATTACCATATATTATCGGTCAGCCATTTATGGCGATTTGGTGGGCTGTAGGTGGTTCAGGTATGGCAATAGCATTAACGATTTTATTTGTTTGGCGCGCACGATCAAAACATTTAAAGAGCTTAGGACGCGGTTCGATTTGGGCAAGCTTTTTTAATATAAGTGAACCGGTTGTATTTGGTGCACCAATCGTTATGAACCCTCTATTATTTGTACCGTTTATTCTTGCACCGTTAACAGTAGGAATCATCACCTATTTCACTATGTCAATCGGTTTGGTAGGAAAACCGTATGTGATTATACCATGGACCACCCCACCCCCATTCTCAGGCATCCTAACAACTGGAGATTGGCGTGGTGGTGTACTGATGATTGTCAATATCATTGTCGCCATGATGATCTATTATCCATTCTTCCGTCTATATGATAAAAAACTCTTACAAGAAGAACAAGAGGAAGCACAGGATTCAGGTGTGGCTAAGCTTGTGGAATAAGGAGTGTTTTAGTGAGTAATGTGACAAGGAAAGTCATTATAATTGTAATAGTTTGATACAATAGAACGTAAAGTATAGGATATTGCTCTATTGTAGAAGGGATATAAGAGTAGGAGAAGATTACTTTGGGATTGGATGCTTTTGATGGTTTAAAAATGGGCTTGGATTTACTATGGTCCTTGTTAACTGCTTCACCCTTATTAACGATAGGAATATTAGTTCTGATCGTAAGCTCATTGTTAGTAGAGTGGATTTCTAATATTTTGCGGGATAGGAAACTGAAAAAGTCGGGTATCTTGCAAGTTGATAAAATGTCAGGGAGAGAATTTGAACAATATCTTCACATTATGTTAAAAGATAAGTATGATGTTAGATTAACACCGGCGACAGGGGATTTTGGTGCGGATCTTATTTTAAAAGCAAAAGATAAGAAAATTATTGTTCAAGCAAAAAGATATAAGAAAAATGTTGGAGTAAAAGCTGTCCAAGAAATAGCTGCAGCCAAAAACTATTATAATGCTGATGAGTGCTGGGTGATAACAAATAGTTTTTTTACTAAGCAAGCAAAAACATTGGCAAATTCGAATCAAGTTAGGCTAATTGATCGGAAACAGTTAATTCATTGGATGCTAGTAAAAAGTAAAGGAGCATGAATTGGTTTTTTCCGGAAAACGGAGTGCAAAAAGGCAATTTTAGAGTTGAAAACATAAGAATAATAAATGTCATTATACTTTTGAAAAAAATTCAATCTAAACGCTATACTCAAAAAGGTAGGGAGGAGAAGCAATATGATTCGTTATCAAATGTGAAGAGGTTAATTGAATGTTTTTTATAACATGCATTAAAAATTTTTGCGAAATACACATTCATGGGGAAATAAAAATGGATAAGCAATTAAAATTGCAGATGGTGTTTATTTAACGGAGTTTGAGAAAATATTGAGATAAAAACCAAAAAATGAATGACATCCAAAACAAAAAAATCGTTCAGTTTAGAACGATTTTTTTGTTTGATATATTATCTTTTAGGTGGTCGAAAACCTGCTTTTTTTGCTTCTTCTTCAGAACAGAACCATTTGGCAACATTTTTAGTTCTATTATAATATGTACTTCCTGGAACATGGTAGATTCCACTAGAGGTTCCTTTAATATTACAATCTCCTTTTGCTTGTGCCTGATTAGTACTTGTTTTAGAGCTATTATTGCTTTTTGTAGTTTGAGAAGAGGACTTTTGGCTCTTTTGTGCTGTTTGTGAGCTTGCAGTACTTGACTTTGTTTGATTAGCTGACTTTTTCTGTTCATTTGTAGAATTACTTGCGGTTTTTGTTTTTTGTGCTTGTTTAGAACTTGTATGATCGGTCTTTTTTTGTTGGCTAGCTATCTTTTTACTTTGTTCCTCTTTAGTGTTTTTTACTTCTTTAGCTTCTAAAGACTTTACTTGTTTAGTCAATTTCTCGTTTTCAGTTTTTAGTTTTTCATTTTCTTTTTCTATATCTTTAAATTCTTCCTCAAGCTTGTCCACATTTTCTTCTGAGTTTGTAAGTTTTTCTTTTAATTCCTCGTTCTGTTCTTCTAGGCTTAATACATTTCCTGTTAATTCTTCTAGTTTTTCAGAGTGTTGATTGGCTTGACCTGCTGCATCTTCTTTGTCAACAGCTCCGCTAATCAGAATTAGAAATGCACTGACTCCAATAAAAGTATAGGACACTTTTTTGGAAATGGTTTTATCTCTTTTAATGAACCACCTCTTTCCAAAGTAGGCAATTAATAATAGAAGTATTAACATAAATAAAAGCATGCTTAGTTCCTCCTTCATATAATTGTCATTTAATGTATTTAATAATTTCTTTTGTTTGTTTTGTATTTATAAACTACGTAATAAAAGAACTTTTCCAAATCATGAAATGCTTCTGCTGGCAAGCCATTCCATGAATCGATATCAGCAATGAAAGGGCTATGTATACCATGTTTTTTAAAATACTGAATGACTTGTAGAATATTTTCAAATCTATTATCTTTATAATTATGCTTGCTATCGTCTTTCCCGCAAATTAGGTAATCTACTGATACATTAAAGATTTCACTTAATTTACATACAGTATCAAGTGATGGACTTCTTTCTTCCCGCTCATATGTACCGTATACATTGGGACTGAAACCAAGTAATTTACTCAATTCTGTTTTTGTATATCCAGCATTTTCTCTTAAATTTTCTAATCGGAAACCAAAACCCTTCATAGGTCATAACTCCCATATTTTACTTAACTTATTAAATAGAAGATAACACAAAATGAGTGCTTGTTTACTTTATGCACTCAAAAGGTGTTGTTATTAATCATTATAAACATTTTATAATAAAAATTCACACAATTTGGGTGGAATTTGCAAAAGAGAGTTCAAAACATTTTCTATATTGTTGCTGAATTAATATTGAGCGTGGCATGTTTCTTGTGTGGTTATCTTTTTTATTTGTCTATTTCTATTCATTCATTTTCTTCATGCTACAATAGATGGAGTATGAATCATATAAAAGGAAATGGTGAAATAATGATAACTCATGTTTTAACATTTATTCTAGGATTTATAACGAATACTGTGACGGATTGGGTTTTTGCAGGTGCTAATAAATATCAAGAAAAAAGAAGTTTTGGTAAGTTAATTAAAGGCTTTAGAAAATATACAGATCAAAGCAAATTATTTAGCATTGGGCCACTTATTACGGATTGTATAGTCTGGAAAGGGATAGACGAAAAGAATCAACGTTCTTATTCAAGAGGTGATATAGAGCTCGAATTTCATCAAGAAGCAACAAACAATATGACTCAAGATATGCAATTATTTATCGATGAAAATTGGAAAACGATGATCCTAACTTAACGAGTGAACCAAGATGTGGTGTACATTCGATTGCTTTAGATCAACCTAAGATTACATTTTACAGAACAAATTATAAAAATTTCATAGGAACAATAAGAGTTTGGCGCTTTTTAGTTTATGTATGAAAAATATATATTAAATTTCTTTATCCCCCAGCTTCATCTCATCTTTCATAAACTTCCAGTACCTATATAGCTTCTCCCTATGTGATTTAGGACTGTGACTGAAATCTTCCAATAAGGAAGATTTTTTCATTTCTTTAATAATTACTAGTTCTTCCTGTGTTAGGATTAAATCTTCATCTATTTTAAACATAGTCTGGGGTTTTGGTGCATCAATTAAGCCTAGTAAATAGTCGGTTGAAACATCATAAGTATTTGCTATTTCACGCAAAGTCTCAATGGAGGGTTCATTTCTACCTTGTTCGTAGTATCCGTAAGCACTTGTACTTATATTTAGTTTTTTTGCAATGTCTTCTTGTTTATATCCATTTTCAATTCTAAGATCCTTTAAACGCTCTTGTAGAACATGCATCTAAATAGGCACCTCCCTAG
>NZ_DATBTY010000036.1:0-187323 GCF_036516575.1 Cerasibacillus sp. | reverse complement strand
TGAGCCAAGATCAAACTCTCCAAAAAAGAGTTATATTTAAACGAAGTTCGTTTAATGTTTATCTTAGCAAAATTACTTTAAGAAAAACGAGGTTGTTTTTCTTGACATACTGGTTGTTCTGTTCAGTTTTCAAAGTACAATATGATTGTCGCATTACAGCAACTTTTATATCATATCACATTGACTTATTTATGTCAACATGTTTTTTCGGAAAAGTTGTTTGCGTGATAACAGCGACTTTATTATAATACCATACTAAATTCATTATTGTCAACAACTTTTTAAGATGTTTTTTCAATGAATCCAGAAATACATTGCTGTTTTAACAGCGAATTAAACTTTAACATATAATAATAATCAAGTCAATTCTTTTTTTAATTGATATCTAATGAAATCATATATCCACATTATAATAGGTTAACCTCTTAATCACTCATCCCTTTTTAAATACGAAAGAACCTTCTAATCCACCATAATAAGATTAGAAGGTTCTTAGGAATGGGCCTGAGTGGACTCGAACCACCGACCTCACGCTTATCAGGCGTGCGCTCTAACCAGCTGAGCTACAGGCCCATATAATTTGGAGCGGGTGAAGGGAGTCGAACCCTCGACATCAGCTTGGAAGGCTGAGGTTTTACCACTAAACTACACCCGCATAATAATATTTTTCAACTAATGGTCGGGAAGACAGGATTCGAACCTGCGGCCCCATGGTCCCAAACCATGTGCTCTACCAAGCTGAGCTACTTCCCGTAACTCACAAAATGGCGCGCCCGAGAGGAGTCGAACCCCTAACCTTTTGATCCGTAGTCAAACGCTCTATCCAATTGAGCTACGGGCGCTAAAGCGACCAATTAATTATATTATATGTAGAATAATAAATCAAGCAGTTACATTATTGAAAATGAATGCGGCCGAGAGGACTTGAACCTCCACCGAGTTGCCTCGACTAGGCCCTCAACCTAGCGCGTCTGCCATTCCGCCACGGCCGCGTTTTATTATTCCATCTTAGGATAAGGATAATAAACTATCAATCCTATGGTTAATTAATAAATGAGCCATGGAGGACTCGAACCTCCGGCCCTCTGATTAAAAGTCAGATGCTCTACCGCCTGAGCTAATGGCTCCTAACAATGAAGGTTCCTATAAGATGATCCTTCAACAAACATTTTTGTTATAGCCATCCAAACAATAGATCGAACAACTATCAAAAATAAGAAAAATGGCTGGGCTACTAGGATTCGAACCTAGGCTCACGGGACCAAAACCCGTTGCCTTACCGCTTGGCTATAGCCCAATCTCTGGCGGTCTGGACGGGACTCGAACCCGCGACCTCCTGCGTGACAGGCAGGCATTCTAACCAACTGAACTACCAGACCACACCATTTCCCCAAAAAAATAAAGTGACCCGTAGGGGATTCGAACCCCTGATACCGCCGTGAAAGGGCGATGTCTTAACCACTTGACCAACGGGCCGTATAAAATATATAAAATGGCGGAGAAGGAGGGATTTGAACCCTCGCGCCGCTAATGCGACCTACGCCCTTAGCAGGGGCGCCTCTTCAGCCTCTTGAGTACTTCTCCAAAGATGGCTCCACAGGTAGGATTCGAACCTACGACCGATCGGTTAACAGCCGATTGCTCTACCACTGAGCTACTGTGGAATGTTTAAAACAACATTATACTTTTTTATATCGTTCATATCCTTTGTTTTACCCTTGCATCTGCTAGCCCATTCAATCATGACAGGTGCTTCGCTGAGCTATTGTAGAATGAGTTATTAATAGCGACAACAAAAAACATTTTACAACACTTTTCAAATCTTGTCAATACTTGTTTGGTTTATTTTTCATTAACCATAAACATCTTAATCATCTCTTCTAAAGAAGCAAGCTTTATTAATTTAACATGTTCGCTCACAAGAGTCAATCCCTTTGTAAAAAAATAACACTTTTTTTTAATGAGACGACAACTTCACTAAGAATTATTTATGAATACGCAATATTGCTGCGAAAATCAACTCATATAATTGAAGGTTGTCATGTAATAATTACATTAACAAAGGGATAGTAATTTTATCAAGATAATTCCAATATCCTTTTAGAGGCCCTAGTTTCTATTCTGGATTCATATACCTTAATCTTCCTCTACATTTTCCACAGCTATAACGCTTTAAGTTAACTCGACGCAGGCGCTTGTATTTTTGCTGGCATCGTGTACAAATATAAATATATTTCTTTTCCTTTTGTTGTGAAGGGAGCATTTTACAATGCCGTGGAGAATTAGTCATATTTAATAAGTCTTTAAATTCCTGGTCTCCATGTTTATAACCTTTTCCTTCTATATGTAAATGATAATGGCAAAGTTCATGTTTAATTATCCCAATAAATTCATCTTCTCCCATTTCTATTAAATACTTTGGGTTAAGTTCAATTCGATTTAATGATGGGATGTAACGGCCTCCCGTCGTTCGTAAACGATTATTAAAAACAACTTGATGCGTAAATGGCTTCTTAAAAAATTCCTTAGAAACCCTGTCAACTAATTCATATAATTCCTCATCGTTTAAGATGGTCAATATTAACACCTTCCTTCATTAATAAGTTTAATAATTAGTTTATCATAATTTATCATGAATGGATTTATCTGTTATTTATAATTATTATATTTATATATTGATTATTGATTAATATGTGTTACAATATAATTGTGATGATAATTAATAAAGAGGTGTTTATTTATGGCAAATAAGAAAAAAAGACTTACAACAGCAGCAGGGGCTCCTGTTTCAGATTATGAAAACTCAATGACAGCTGGCCCAAGAGGTCCTATGTTACTCCAAGACGTATGGTTTCTTGAAAAGCTTGCTCATTTTGATCGTGAAGTTATACCAGAGCGCCGTATGCACGCAAAAGGTTCTGGCGCCTACGGAACATTTAAAGTAACAAATGATATAACTAAATATACAAAAGCGAAAATCTTTTCTGAAGTTGGCAAGGAAACAGATATGTTTGTTCGTTTCTCAACAGTTGCTGGCGAAAGAGGAGCAGCTGATGCAGAACGGGATATACGTGGGTTTGCTATGCGTTTTTATACAGAGGAAGGTAATTGGGATTTAGTTGGTAATAATACTCCTGTATTCTTTTTCAGAGATCCATTACTATTTCCAGATTTAAATCATGTCGTGAAGCGTGATCCACGGACAAATATGAAAAATAAAAATAGCAACTGGGATTTCTGGACTTCCTTACCCGAAGCATTACATCAAGTAACGATTGTCATGAGTGATCGTGGCATTCCTAAGTCCTATCGTCATATGCATGGATTTGGTAGCCATACATTCAGCATGATTAATGAAGCAAATGAACGCGTATGGGTTAAATTCCATCTTCGAACACAGCAAGGAATTGAAAATTTAACAGATCAAGAAGCAGAAGTATTGATTGGAAAAGACCGAGAAAGTCATCAGCTTGATTTATATGAAAGCATCGAGAAAGGGAATTTCCCAAAATGGAAAATGTACATTCAAGTTATGACCGAAGAAGAAGCAAACCAAATGCCTTATAATCCTTTTGATTTGACAAAAGTGTGGTATAAAGATGAGTTTCCATTAATAGAAGTTGGGGAATTTGAATTAAATCGTAATCCAGAAAACTATTTTGCTGAAGTGGAACAAGCTGCTTTTACACCTGCAAATGTTGTACCTGGTATAAGCTTTTCACCGGATAAAATGTTACAAGGTAGATTATTTTCATATGGTGACGCCCAGCGCTATCGTTTAGGTGTTAATCATCACCAAATTCCTGTCAATCAACCAAGATGTCCTTTTCATAGTTTCCATCGTGATGGTGCTATGCGTGTTGATGGAAACCATGGAAGTCGTCTAGCCTATGGGCCAAATAGCTATGGTGAGTGGAAAGAGCAACCAGAATATAAAGAACCAGCACTTCCGATTTACGGAGACGGTAATCGTTGGAATTTCCGTGAAGATGATGATCTTTACTTTGAACAACCGGGACGCTTATTTAATTTAATGAATGATAAGCAAAAACAAGCTTTATTCGAAAATACCGCTCGTGATATGCAAGATGTAGATAAGCATATTAAATTGCGTCATATTTCTCACTGTTACCAAGCTGATCCAGCATATGGAGAAGGGGTAGCAAAAGCACTCGATATCCCATTAAGTGAAATAGACTCTTTAAAATAAAATAAAAACCCATTCCCTAAATAGACTGGGAATGGGTTTTTATATTGTTTTATTTTTTCTTTTCAATCATGGATAAAGCAATTCTTTCTTTATCAATATCAACATCTTGAACCCAAACAGTTATGACATCTCCGACCGACACAATATCCATTGGATGTTTAACATAATGGTCAGCCATTTTCGAAATATGGACGAGTCCATCTTGACCAACACCAATATCTACAAAAACACCAAAATCGACTACATTGCGTACTGTTCCTTCTAATTCCATACCTTCTTTTAAGTCTTCTAATGTTAGAACATTTTCCCGTAAGACAGGCATTGGTAGATCATCACGTGGATCTCGTTCAGGTTGAGCGAGTGCAGACATAATGTCTTCAAGTGTTGGAAGTCCAATTTGTAATTCATTACTGATTTGTTTTTTATCAATAGATACTAATTGATTTTTTAACTTCTCTGTACCTATATCATCGAGGTCACAACCTAACATATGTAGGAATTTCTCAGTCTGCCCATAACTTTCTGGGTGAATCGGCGTCCGGTCTAGTGGATGTGTGCCATCAATAATTCTTAGAAATCCGATACCTTGTTCATATGTCTTTGCCCCAAGGCGTGGGATATCTTTAAGTTGTTCACGGCTAGTGAACTTCCCTTTTTCATTACGGTAAGCAACGATATTGTTAGCCACCGTTTTATTAAGACCAGATACATATTGGAGCAATGATGACGAAGCAGTATTCACATTGACTCCGACTTGGTTTACTGTTGTTTCAACGACGAAACGTAATGATTCACTTAAAGCTTTTTGACTCACATCATGTTGATATTGACCTACACCGATTGATTTCGGATCGATTTTAACGAGCTCCGCGAGTGGATCTTGTACGCGACGGGCAATGGAAGCCGCGCTTCTTTCTTCAACTTGTAGATTTGGAAATTCTTCTCTGGCTAGTTTGGAGGCTGAGTACACACTAGCGCCCGCTTCATTCACAATAATATATTGGAGATCCATTCGATGTTTTGCGATTACGTCTGCAATAAATTGCTCCGTTTCACGTGAAGCTGTCCCATTTCCAATCGCAACCAATTCCACACGATATGTTGATAAGATATCCATGATTATCTTCTCTGCACCTTTCATGTCATGATGCGGTGCGTTCGGATACATGACATCAACAGCATGTAATTTCCCAGTTTCATCGATAACAGCTAATTTGCAACCTGTTCGAAAGGCTGGATCGACACCAAGTACGATTTTTCCTTTCAATGGAGGTTGCAGTAGTAGATTTTTTAAATTTGTTGAGAAGACATCTATCGCTTGTTCCTCAGCTTCTTCAGTTAGCTGATTACGAATTTCACGTTCAATCGATGGCTGAATCAAACGTTTATAACTGTCTTCAATAGCTTCTGATATAAGTGTTTTCACATCTTGAGCTGTCGACTGCTTAATAATATTTTTATTTAAATGCTGTAAAATGAATTCAATCGGTGGCTCAATCGCAACGCGTAGAACACCTTCTTTTTCCCCGCGATTTAGTGCTAGTGTACGATGAGATACAATTGATTGAACCTTTTCATTATAATCGTAGTACATTTCATACACTTTTTTCTCATCTTTTTCTACAGCTTTTTCACTGGAATGAATCGTACCTCGCTTAAAGGTTTCAGAACGAATCCATTCTCGATAAGTCGGATTGTCCGAGATCCACTCGGCTAAAATATCATTCACACCTACTAGAACATCATCAACTGTATGTAAATCATGTTCTTCGGAAAAGTAGTTTGCCGCTTCATGCTCTAATGCAACATCTTCTTGTTTCCAAATCATTTCCGCTAACGGTTCTAATCCTTTTTCTTTCGCAATCGTAGCGCGTGTTCTTCTTTTTTGTTTATATGGTCGATAAAGGTCTTCCACACGTTGTAATTGAGTAGCAGCTTGAATATCCTTTTTAAGTTCATCTGTTAGCTTACCTTGTTCATCAATTAAGCGAATAACTTCTTCCTTTCTATTCGCTAAATTCTCTGCGTACTCCCATTGATCTTGAATTGCTTTGATCTGGACTTCATCAAGACCACCCGTCAATTCCTTACGATACCTTGCAATAAATGGAACGGTATTGCCCTCATCGATTAATTGAATGACCTTTTCAACGATTGGTAGCTTGACATGGACATCTTTTGCTACCCATTGTAATAACTTTTGGTTAAGATTCGACATCTTTTTCCTCCTTCACTTCTTTATTATCTTATCAAAAATCATCCATTCTTTCATTGACATATTCGCTGTTTAAACAAAAAAAACGGCCGTAGCCGACAAAGTCGTTTAATCTATTATTTCTGTTAAATCATTTCGGATAACATCACGTAACCTTTTTAATGCCTTACGCTGGAGTCGTGATACGTGCATTTGTGAGATGCTTAGCTGTTTACCGACTTCACGCTGTGTTAAATTTTCAAAATATATTTGGCGGATGATTTGTTGCTCGCGCTCAGATAGTGTTGAGAGAATTGTTTTAAAAAACGCCTTTAATTGAACTTCCTCAAAACCTTTTTCCTGTTTACCGATTATATCTAATAATGACTGACTGCTATTCTCACTGTCTTTAAATTGATAATCCATCGAAATCGCTTGATAGCTTCTTCCCATCTCAAGAGTTTCTAAAATCGCTTCTTCAGTTACCTCTAGATATGATGCAATTTCATTTATTGTAGGCGAACGATGATATGTGTTTGTTAAATGCTCAACCGCCTTATTAATTTTAGGGTTTAACTCGCGAACTCTTCTTGGTACATATACACTCCATGTATGGTCACGTATATAACGTTTAATTTCTCCAATAATCGTCGGGACAGCAAATGATTCAAATGGTTTCCCGAAATGCTCATCAAAGCGATTGACAGCGGATAACAAGCCAACCATTCCTACCTGGACAAGGTCTTCATAAAACGAATAAGATTTAGCATATCGGCGAGCAAGTGAACGAACAAGATTCGTATAATGAAGAACGATTTTTTCTCGGGTTTCTTTATCATCAGGATTTTCTTGTATTTGTTTAATCCAACGATATACTTGTTGCTGATATTTCGTTCCCACCTTCGTCCACCTCAGTTTCACGTTTGTATTTTGTCATGAGAACGAGGACGCCATAATCATTATTGATTTCTACTTTGTCCATCAATGCGTCAATTAAAAAAAGTCCAAAACCTCCTTCTCGTAAAGTCATAATTGATTCACGTGGTTGGTAAGGTCCAATTTTTTCCTTGATATCTTCAAACTTAAAACTTTCCCCATGATCGGAAACCATTATTTCCAATTTATTACTATATATTCCGAAGCCAATATTTACCTCTCCAGTTTCATTCTCGCCATAAGCATGCTTTACAGTATTTGTAATCGCTTCAGAAATAGCAATTTTCAAATCCTCAATCTCGTCATAATTAAATCCCATGCGACTTGCAATACCTGAAACACTTAAACGAACAACACTGACATATTCCGCTTTAGCGGGTATGCGCATTTCCACAAAATCAAAGGTCTTCATTTCGATCATCACCTCGTTTTTTCTGCTATATCCATTATTTCATTTAATCCAGTGATTTTAAACAGACGTAGAACGCGGTGATTCAAGTGGATGAGTTTTAAATGACTACCGTGTTTTTTTGTTGATTTTAAAGCACCGATGAATACTCCTAAACCCGTACTATCCATATAACGGACATGATTAAAGTCCACTTCAACAACCGTGCCTTCTTTTTCTGTTAAAGGAATGAGCCTCTCCTTCAAATCATTCGCCGTGTACACATCGATTTCACCAGACAGACATACAATTGATTGCTGCTCTTTCTCTAATACATCAATCGTTAGATTCATTAATTGTTTCCCTCCCCATTATGCGAACAGATCCGAACAAAGTAGACAACCTACATGTACCCTATTCTTTATATCTTGAAACACCTTTTATAGCTTTCGCAAAATAATAAGTGTAAAGTCATCCTCTTGGTAATAATCTGATAATTTTCTAAAATGTTGATACACATTTTCTACGATTTGCTGTGCTTTTAAATGAATTGAATTCTTTATAACTCTTAAAAGCTCATCCCTTTTAGCAAATTGGTCACCCTGCCTATATTCTGTAACACCATCTGTTAGCAATATAACCATATCGCCTTTTTTCAATTCCCGTTCATATTGTAAATAATTAACATCAGCTGAAACGCCTAATACAAGGCCTTTTGCTCTTAATTCATGGAACGTCTCTTTCTTTTTACAGTAATAAATGCCTGGTTCATGCCCAGCAGATGCATATGTTAATATGTTGTCTCTGTATTTAGCATATATCATCGTTATAAACATGCTTGAATCAACGTTTAATTCGACAACATGATTTAACTGACGCAAGATGTCATTCGGGTTCATTAATTGTTCTGGAAAACTATCCATAGCATACTTAATCATGGACATACAAAGAGCTGCCGGAATACCTTTCCCGATTATATCCGCCAAGGCAATTCCGATACTACCATCTTTCCCAGCTATAAAATGATAGTAATCACCGTTCATTTGCTTTGCTGGTACACTTATAACACCGATATCTAAATCATTTACTTTTGGGAGGCTTGTCGCTAATAATATTTTTTGTATATTAGCAGCAAGTGATATTTCTGTTCTCATAGCGAGTTGTTTTTCACGTAATGTTTCACTTTCTTGGATCGCCAGTCCGTAAGAAATCATCGTCTCGAGCAAAAACTGACACATATATAAAACTTCACCATAAATAGCTGGATATGTTTCACGTAATTCTTGTACATGTAAATCAATTATTTCTTCAGGTAGAATATTTTTCTTAATAAAATTACGGGTTAAACGGCCTGCACGATATAAAGCGCTCTCATCTTGTGTTAAGATGTATTGTTTTAATAGTTGTTTGTATGTTTTCTTATCAAGTAGTATTGTGTCCATCTGTTCTCACCCTTCTGTCTCATCACTTACTTGACCCATTTGATGAATTTAATGCGTGTTCCTTCACCCACAATAGATGTTATTTCAAACTCATCCATCATTCGTTTAATTCCGGGTAAGCCAGCACCTAAACCAGCTGATGTAGAGTAACCGTCTTCTAGAGCCTGCTCGATATCCTTAATGCCAGGTCCCGTATCACTAGCTATGATACGCAAACCTTTTTGCCCCGTGCTCTCCATAATTTGAAAGCAAATCTGCCCCTTGTCAGCATACAAAAAAATATTATAAGCTATTTCTGAAATTGAAGCGGCAATTCGCGCGACCTCGAGAAGACCGAACTGTAATTGTTCTGCAAATTGACGGCCAACTTTGCGAGCATGGATGATATCCTTCTCTAGTTGAATGCGTACAGAGGATTGGCAACCCAATATCTTCACACTCCTTCAGCTAAGCATTATTCTATTTTTCTAAAAATTACCTTAACTCACTATATTATTTTCATTATAAACAGATGAACTTTTTTATACAACCCCTATTTATAAATAAATACAAAAAAACCCCGTAGCTTTACACCAAGGGGATCAAACAGTGATCTATTTGCCGTGATTCTCATACAAGTCCTTTAATCCTAAACTAACTTCCAATGCATGGTTTATTTTTTTCATCATTTTATCGTCTAACTTCGTAATCCGATCAGTTAGACGTTGTTTATCCAATGTACGAATTTGCTCTAATAAAATAACTGAATCCCGATCAAAACCGTACTTTTTCGCATCAATCTCTACATGGGTTGGTAGTTTAGCTTTTTGAATTTGTGCGGTAATAGCCGCAACAATGACAGTCGGACTAAAGCGATTCCCGATATCATTTTGCAGGATCAGGACTGGGCGAACTCCTCCCTGTTCTGATCCAACCACTGGAGAAAGATCAGCGAAATATACTTCGCCTCTTTTTACACCCAAATTATTACACCCCTATCACAGTTCGTTCTAGGGTGACTTCGGCCTCCTCTTCAGCCTGAAAAGCTTCTGAAGCAATCTTAAGGTTAATCCTTGCCATCTCTTCGTAACCTTTTTGCATGGATTCATAAAATTTATGAAAATGCTCCTGTTTTTTTGCTTCCAAATAGTTTCTTGTAGCCTGACAGATGAAATCACTGAGGTCTTTATTTTCGTATTTCATCACACCATCCACCTCATTCAATAGGTTTTTCGGCATTCTTACCAAAACTTCTTGCAAGCTTTCTGACAAAACCATGCACCTCCACCAACATTTGAACGACCATTATGAAATCATTACAATAATATCATTACAGCGAATGAAATGCAAAGCGATACCTTAACTTTTTGAAAAAAATATGTCTAAACTTGTCCTACTAACTATCATACTGCCTAATCCTGTTAAATATACTTTCTTGGGATACGTTCATTGAGCATACATGTCACTTCGTATGGAATTGTCCCTAGATAATCGGCTATATCATCGACTTCAATCTCTTCTTGTTGATCTTTCCCGATCAATGTTACTTTTGTGCCGATTGGATATGATTGATCAAGTCGAATCATCATCTGATCCATACAAATCCGACCAATAATCGGGCATTTCTTACCATCGACAAGGACATGAAAATCTTGTAACTCCCGTGACCAGCCATCACCATAACCAATTGGTACAGTTCCAACCCAGCCTTCTTCATTAAATGTATACGTACTTCCGTAACCAATTTTAGCTCCTTTTGAAACCCTTTTTACATGGGTTAGCTGACTGTAAAGGGAGAAGGCGGGTTTAAGTGAAATAATCTTTTGAGACTTTACCCATGGTGATGGATACTGACCATACATAGCAATCCCGAAACGTATATAATGTTGCATCTGTTCCGGAAAACGAATGGCAGCTGCACTATTACCTGTATGAATATGAATAGACTCTGCCCCCTGCCACTCTTTTTGAAAAATATCTAGTAATCGAGAAAAGCGTTCTGTTTGCCCATGATAATAAGTGAGATTCTCCTCATCTGCTGAAGCGAAATGAGTGAAAACACCGGTTAATTTGACATGCGGAATTTGTTTAAGAGCAGTAAGAACATGACTGAGGTCTTGTTCTGTCCGAATACCGATTCGTCCCATTCCCGTATCCCATTTCATATGGACTTTCAGATCATCGGTAAGCGAAATCTTCCCCACCTCTTCTAACCATTCTTCTTGAAAAAAGGTAAGCGTAATATGATGACTAGCCGCTACTGGACTGTCTTTTGGGTCAACCCATCCGAGTACTAATATAGGTGCCGTAATGCCCGCACGCCTTAGAACTAGTGCCTCTTCTAGTAAGGCTACAGCCAATGCTTTAGCTCCTGAAGCGAGGGCTTTTCGAGCAATTTCTACACTACCATGACCATATCCATTTGCTTTAACAACTGCCATAATTTCCGTTCCTGTTGATAATGTTTTTTTGATTTGTTTAATATTATATCCAATTGCAGCTAAATCTATTTCTGCCCATGTCGGGCGATATAAAGTTGCTACCACATTTGACACCCCTAAACGTTTTGTATCTATACCATATTATTTCTCTTTCTTTAGAGGCTGTCAATCATCGATATATAGAAGAAAATAAGAAGCAGACTCATTATGTAAGAGACTGCTTCAGTATCTAAAACTACTTTACTTCTTGTTGCACGACAGATTTGGCAACTTCAATCAGTTCCTCTCGTGTCAACTGATCACTAGCTAGATAAAAATCAGCTCCATTGTAATTCCACTCAATCATACTATTTGATATTGCACCAATTGAATGACCTAAATCAATCATTTCTCCGCTCACTTCCGTGAACCCAGCCGATGATGGTACTGTCTCCTTATGCTCTTGTACTAAGGTGAATGCCTTTTCACCGTCATAAGTCATAATTAATCGCGTGCCATTTTCAATGGTTAATTCTTTTTCCTCCTGTAATTCTGCCCCCGCTGTAAACTCAGGATACATAATTGAAAAGACTTGTTCTGTTTTTTCTCCAGTGTTTTCTGCTTTATCCTCGTCCGTCTGAGGATGATCGTCTAAGGCGAAATCTTTTTCGTTAAATTCAGGATTCAACTGGAATTGTTCAAACTTTACTTCAACGACCGGCTTCTGGTCTGTATCAAGCACCTTAACTAGAACAGGTGTATACGTCTTTTTATCTACATAAATCTCTTGATACGGTAAGTTGTTATTACTTTGATAATTTGTTTTAGTTGTGAACAAATAGTGGGTATCCGTCACTTGGAAATTACTCTCTTTATCTTGTTGAATATCGTTCAATAGCGATTGATACAAATAAGATTGGCTACTATTTTCTGGCCATTCTGATTGGAATTTAAAGCTTTTATCTAATGCAGGTGTTACAACGAAGACCCCGTCTTCATTTTTTAAAATGACTTGATTATTTTTTTCATCCTCTTGATTAGAAAGGGCTACCCGGTAAAAGTCATCTTTCTTATGCCAAACTTCTATTTGATAAACTTGCTCTTCTTTACCAGTGTTCATTCGCATCTCGGCTTTTGTTTTATACCCTTTCATTTCCTGCAACTGCTTATCCATCCGCTTCATAACTGACTCTTGAGATTTCTCTCCACATGCTTGCAAAAAAACTGCAGCACCTAAGACAATCGCCAAAGTAATCGTTAGTCGTTTCATCATAGTCATATCTCCCCTGTCTTTCATCACACACCTATCTGTTTCTAGATGACGATGAATTGATTTTCCGCTTGTACTCATGTATCTGTAAAGAATATATGAGACAACCCATTGCATTATGCTTAGACAAGGAATAAAAGTTTTTTTATGTTTCAACTTAACCGTTTTATTTTGCAATTATCACCTGTGCGAGAGCATAGGATTGACTATGAGTAATCGAAATGAATATTTTCTCCGTATCAAATCCATTGACATTGATAACCGGAGCACCGAGTTCATTAGAAAGGACTTCGATATCTTGAAAACTCAGCGTTCCAATTCCGGTTCCAATCGCTTTAGAAAAAGCCTCTTTTGCAGCAAATCTCCCCGCTAAAAATTCTGCTTTTCTCGTATTGCTTTTTAATGTGAAATAAATCTGCTGCTCCGCTTTTGTTAGTATCCGGTCTATAAACCGTTGATCCTGTATATGTTTATGAATGCGCTCAAGTTCAATCAAATCAATTCCAATCCCTTTTATCATAAAGACAGCCCTTCTCTCTTCATTTCATTGTATTATTTTGGTATTTTAAAATATAATAAAGGAGACTTGGCTCAGGTGGAGCTTTGACCACATCTGAACCTTTGGCGCACACTTAACTCCCACCCTTAGAGGTGGGAGTTTTAGCAACGCCGTGAAGATCAATCCGTCATGACTCATTTAATATTATAAAGGAAGGATGCCACGAATGTTTATCCGAACCGAAAGAAGTGTAAAAGAGTTTATTCAATTTTACCCTGTTGTATCACTTCTCATCATTATACATCTCTTATTATGGGTTATCATTGACTTTTTGCAACTGCCGATTGGGCAAGATATTTATATGTGGGGTGTAGCAATTAATGGATTCATCCATGCAGGAGAATATTGGCGATTATTCACAGCTATGTTTTTACATGCTGATCTAATGCACACCTTATTTAATTCATTTTCATTAGTTTTATTCGGTCCAGCACTAGAACAAATGCTAGGGAAAGTTAGATTTATCATCGCCTACCTTTTTGCGGGGTTCGTTGGTAATATCGCGACATACGCCTTCGATCCAATGGCTATTGATTTTGCACATCTCGGTGCATCGGGTGCGATTTACGGATTATTTGGGATGTATATCTATATGGTTTTATTCCGTAAAGATTTAATTGATATGCAAAGTGCCCAAATGGTGACGGTTATTTTTTTAATCGGTCTGATTATGACATTTTTACGCCCTGGTATCAATGTTAAAGCACATATCTTTGGTTTTATCGGTGGCATTGCGGTGGCGCCTCTCGTTTTAAAAGGTGCTCTCCCATTCTCGCCTTGGCGAAATAAGAAAGCACGTATATTTACAGCCCATGATGACCATCAAGAGATTAAATTTGATCCAAATCGCTGGAATAAGAAAAGAATCGTTCCAGGTAAAGTAAAAAAGAATTTACCATGGATTTTTCTGGGGATTCTTTTGTTGTTCGGATTATTTAATTGGCTCGGTATTCTATAAAAAAAATACGCAAGTGAAGATTCTGCTCTTCCTTGCGTATTTTCTCTTTTAACCACGATTACGTCGATGACCGCCCTTAAATCGGCCCTTTCCTCTACCTTTTCCCTTTCCGTAAAAGCGCTTTTTATTAGAACGACGTTTTTTATCACGATGATTCTCTGCTTTTTTTACACTAACTGGAGCAATCGATGAAATCCTAACCGGAACAGCATTTCTTTCTTTTGTTAGCATCTTTAAGGCTGCTGCAATAACGGTAACCGAATCATGTTCTTCCAGTAATTCAACAGCTGTCTCACGGTAATCTTGTAAATCATGCCCGTTAATTTGTTTGATGATTTTCTCTGCTGTTGCTTGTTGTTTACCACGAACCGCTTCCTGGTGGGTCGGTGGAGATAAGCGTTTCATTTTACTCTTCGTTGTCGCTTCAATTAATTTCAAATGTGCAATTTCACGTGGTGTAATAAACGAAATTGCTTCTCCAGTTCGACCAGCCCGACCTGTTCTTCCAATGCGGTGAACATAGCTTTCTGGATCTTGTGGAATATCGAAGTTATACACATGAGTAACACCGGAAATGTCGAGGCCACGTGCTGCGACATCTGTTGCTACTAAAATGTCAATACGACCATTTTTAAATTTTTTGAGAACAGACATCCGTTTTCCTTGTGTTAAATCACCATGAATTCCTTCTGCTCTAAAGCCTCGCACCTGTAATCCTTCAGCAATTTCATCAACACGCTTCTTTGTTCGACTGAAGACAATGGACAAATCTGGGTCATGAATTTCTAGGTGATTTGTTAACGTATCAAATTTATGACGTTCTGGAATCTCAATAAAGTATTGATTAATATTTTCGACCGTTAATTCTTTTGCTTTCACTTTTACTTCTTTCGGGGTTTTCATCATATTTGTAGCAATATCGCGTATTTCTTTAGGCATCGTAGCGGAAAACAATAACGTTTGACGCTCCTCTGGAATGCTCTTTAAAATATCACGAATATCATCGATGAATCCCATGTTTAACATTTCATCAGCTTCATCAAGTACCGCCGTTTGTACATCATCATTACGGATGGTTCGGCGACGGATATGGTCCAATAATCTACCTGGGGTTGCAACGACAATATGTGGTTTGTCTTTTAATGCTCTAATCTGTCTCCCCATATGTTGGCCACCGTATACTGGTAAAACACGTACACCTTTTATTTTACCAATTCGATTTAGTTCTTCCGCCACTTGAATGGCAAGCTCACGAGTTGGTGCAACGACTAAGCCTTGAATTGTTCGTTCTTTTGGATTAATTTTTTCTATCATTGGAATTCCAAATGCTGCTGTCTTACCTGTTCCAGTTTGCGCTTGTCCAATGACATCATTTCCTTGCATTGCAAGAGGAATTGTCTGTGCTTGAATGGGTGTTGCCTCTTCAAAACCCATTTTCTGTACTGCTTTTAATATGGGTTGTGAAATACCCAATCCATCAAATGTTGTTGTCACGTTCTATTTCTCCTTTATTATGTCAAAAAATTTATCAATAAGTACGATATATTAGAAAAGCTCACTGATTCATCAAATGATGTTGCGAAAGAGGTTCTTCAATCTTTCCACTCAACTTGTTGTACCTGCATACATTTTCTAACAAAAATATCCATCCATTAATTACAATGACACATTTATTTAATAATAACATACTAATAAGTTCTATAGCTACTAGTTGCTATGTGATATCATTTATGGCATGGTTATATTTATTAAGATGTTTTACTTAATCGGTATGATAGGATGATTTCTTGCCAATGAATAGTGATAAATAGATAAATATAAACGAAACATACAGACGAGAGGGAGTGTGTTGCATGCGATTGCCACCATTTAATCCCTATTTAGCCGTCATCATTGGTGTTATTTCTGTATCCACTTCTGCTGTGCTCGTTAAGTTAGCTGATCAAGCACCTGCTCCAATCATTGCTTATTATCGGTTACTTTTTGCAGTTTTACTCATGTCACCTTTGATTATTGCTAAATACCGACACGAATTCAAGCTTGTTGAAAAAAAGGATTGGATTTTCTCTATTTTTGCTGGTATCTTCCTAGCATGCCATTTTATATTATGGTTTGAATCTTTGAATTACACTTCTGTCACAAGTTCCGTTGTCCTTGTGACATTGCAACCAATTTTTGCCTTTTTAGGAACATTTCTGTTTTTCAAGGAAAGATTTACATTTGGTGCTGTTATTAGTATGATTATCGCACTGTTTGGAAGTGTCATTATTAGTTGGGGTGATTTTCAAATTAGCGGTGCCGCCTTATTTGGTGATATACTTGCTATTCTTGGAGCGATAACAATGACCGTTTATTTCCTACTCGGCCAAAAAGTACGAAAGCGTTTATCACTTATGACATATACGTTTATTGTCTATGGATTTAGTACAATTACCTTGCTCATATATAACCTGATTCAGCAACATCCATTCACTGGATATCCACCTAACTACTGGGGGATTTTCCTTGCCTTGGCTATTGTCCCTACTTTTTTTGGGCATACATTATTTAATTGGGCTTTGCGATGGTTAAGTACTGCTACAGTTTCTATGGGTATTGTTTTTGAGCCCGTTGGCGCGTCTATATTAGCCTATTTCTTCCTAGGTGAAACAATTACTTGGGCTCAGTGGCTAGGTGGTACAATTGTTATATTCGGCTTGTTTTTATTTATTTTAAGTACATCTAGAAAACGAAAAGTAACCATCTCACGAAAAAGGGAAATTTAACATTTTTATCTTGAGAATTACTTTTTGCGATAAACAACTTGATGTACCGTCCCTAAAAAAAGGATCAACCTTAATCATAAACTGATATACTATTATTAATTGATAATAAAGCAGGTGGGAACACGATATGAACATTCAATTTATGACAGACGGTGGAGCAGATATTCCAAAACGTATTTCCAATATGTTAGATATTGAAATCGTTCCGCTCTACTTACACTTTAAGGACCGAGAATATAAAACTGGCGATATTGATATGGTGTCCTTCTTTCAAAAAATTGCAGAAACGAAAGCTTTACCGCGTTCAGCTGCACCAAGTCCGCATGATTTTTATGAAGCATATAAAAAAGTTGATCCAAAACGCCCTATCATTATGCTTAGTTTAACGAAAGGGCTGAGTAGTACGTATAATCATGCTGTACTTGGTAAAGACATGCTGCTAGAAGATGAGCCTGAACGTCAAATTGCTGTGATTAACACGAAGACAGCTTCATGTGGTATTGCTTTATTACTTCATGAAGCAGCAACGAAAGTTGAAGAAAACTTTACATTTGAACAATTAGTTAGTCATTTAGAAGAAAGAGTTGAACAAACGACCACATTATTCGTTTTAAAGACATTAGAGAATTTAATCCTAGGTGGTCGGTTAGATAGAGTGCGTGGCACAATCGCAAAAACTCTAAATATTAAACTTTTAATGAAAGCAAATGACGAACGTGGTGACATTGATGTCATCGAAAAAGTACGGGGGAATAAAAAGGCAATTAATCGTTTTATTGAACAAATTGGTCTACACGCCAAAAACTTTGAGAATAAAATTATTACGATGACGCATTGTAATGATGAGCCAAGGGCTAAAAAAGTATTAGATGCCATTACTGAAAAATATCCTTTTAAAGATGCCTATCTAACTGAAACAGGTCCGCTCATTTCAACTTATGGTGGTGAAGGAGCCCTCGTCATCTCCTTTTTTAACAAATAAAAAATGTCATATGTTCCATAATCTTGGTGGGACATATGACATTTTTTTAGATTGGCTGATTTAAAAAATCATACACCATTTTAATCAATACATCGCGGTCATTGCCTAAACAGATAAGATGTTCTGACCTATCGAAAATAACCACTTCTTTTATTTCAGATGCCAGTTCTTTTTCTAAATAATAAGCCGTTTTATAGGGAACCAAGCTATCTTCTTGACCATGTGCTATAAAAACAGGTACTTTCACATCTTTTAAATATTGACGTGTTTGATGAACTAATTTCATAAACTCAATATTTGCCTGTAACGGAACCTGTTCTAGCTTATCTTTGTAGTAATTAAAATATTTATTTTCTTGTAAATTACCTTTTAATCCATCTTCAATGACCTCACCAATATTAACAATAATTTTCCCAAAAGATAAATATTTTCCAGCAGTAGCCAATAAAATGAGACGATCGACTTTATACTTAGCAGTTAGATAGACACTGATCATGCCGCCCATTGAAAAGCCGATGACATAAATCGTATCACACGTCTCCTTTAATGATAAATACGCTTCTTCAGCCGCTAATAACCAATCTTCATAAGTAAGATCAGCTAAATCTAATGGTTCACCATGCCCTGGTAATAAGGGAACAACAATTTCCCAATCCGTATGTTTCTGCAAATAAGCCGTTAATGGTGCCAGTTCATGTGGTCCACCAGTATAACCATGGATCAATAAACAGCCTACCATTTCCATTCCCCTTACTCTTTATCAAATTATAATAACTAGTATATACCAATCAGTATATACATGGAAATTTATCCACTTTTCGTATACTTTATTTTTATAAAATTATTCTTGACGGGGGGTGGTGAAATTCTTCATAAATGAACCAAATTGTTTAATAATCGGACTAACTTGATGATAAATACTAGCGACTTGCCCGACCGTGGATAACATTTTATCAATATCTAGCTGACCATTGCCATCATAAAAATATTCCAAGAAACCATTTCCTGATTGTTCTTGTTCTATTTGAGACATATTTAATGGTGATTCTAATGGTTGATTATAATAGGGTGGTGAAAATGGCACAGGCTGGTGGTAATCGGGTGGTTGGACAACTGGATTTAAATAGGATGATTGGCTTGTTGTATATTGCCATTCACTATTTTGTTGATAAGCACTTGGTGAAGGTGGATAACTCGGATTGGGCTTATGAACTGGATAAAAAGGGTCTCTATACATAAATATAACACACACCCTTACCTTTCATTTGATAATTTAGCATATGATAATAGCAAGACGGGTGTGCATAGCACTACCCGTCACAAAAGAGAAAATGATCGTTGCTCAGTTAAAAAAGGAAAAATAAGTGGAAAAAAACATGCCAACATCGGGTATAAACTGCTTCCGATAACTATACATAAAAATACAAAACTAACCCAGCGAGCTTTAACAAAAACAATTTCTGCTTTAGATAAAACGGCAATTGAATAGTTTATTTCTACATGATAAATATAGAGACCAGTTAGTAAGATTAGTATAAATTGTACTGGAACCCACCACGTAAAATGAAGTGTAAAATAAGTAATCATAGGCATTAAAATAGGTAAACTACCTATTACATACCATTTAAGGAATGATTGTTTATACGCCATCAAATCCCAAGGTAGCACTTCAACGAGATCTGCTTGGAATTGGTTTATGAAAAAAGAAGTCGACCCAGCTGCATATACATAAAGTGCTACTGCAATACCGATGAACATAAAACCTGTTTTCGGAATATAGTTCAACACCGCTAACATAAGCACAAGAACACCAACGAGTTGAATAATATATTCGATATTTCGTATAAATGCAATTTGCCAAATTCGATGATGAATACTTCGAAACGTATAACGAAAAGGCTTTTTTCGGTATGACAATTTTTTCATTAAACTGTATTTCCTTTGTGGTTTAATGCGAACTTGCGATACTCTAGAAACAAAAGCCATATTCCATAAGTGATAATCACATACCGTCATTACTTTTCCCCAATCCACTCCAACGAATAAGCGAGGGTAAAACCATATATTTATAAAAATAAGAACACCGATTATAGTAACCATTGTGAATAAATCCAATTGGACAAAGAACGCGATACTGTTGATTGTGACAAATAAAAACCAAAAAAGCATTTTTATAAAAATATTTCTTTGGAACATAAACCATTGTGGAATCGTCATACCAAGGTCAATGAGAAAGAACATTCCGAAATAATTTAAAATCAATGTTCCGTTAATTGGTGTTAAAAGAAATAAACCGAATCCAAAGAATACCATGACCAAAAGCTTCTTGATCACTTTATTTAAAAAACTCAAAAACCAAATATGCTGACGTGAATAAGGTAAGAGACTTAATTGATATTCTGAACTTGAAAACATAACACCAGGATGTCTAAACGATAAGAAAATATATCTAAAAGGAATCACTGCGATTAACAGATAAAAATAACGTTCTCCTTGAGATTGCATCCACAAAAATTGTTCCTCATATTCACTTAGCACGTTACCAAAAACAAACATCGTCATAAAAAGGTAACCGAAAAAAACAGATAAGTAAAAAGCAATTGTTTTGTCAATAACTGTTCTTAAAGTAAGCTGATAAATGTTCATCTTCTTTTTAAACCGCTGCCGACTTAAAAAAGTATACGCCCATAATGTCGATGGTTTCATACCTTTTACTCCGTTCTCCTTGTAATCGTATCAAAATCATCGATAGAACCTGATTGAACCAATTTTCCTTCCTGAAGCAAGACATAACGGTCAGCGATATTTTTTACACGGTCTAATTGATGGGATGTAATGAGAACGCTCGTTCCTTCGGTGATTTTATCCTTTAGTAATTCTTCAAAATAAGCAATCGCATAAACATCTAAACCCATAAATGGTTCGTCGATTATTAACAGTGGTGTATCTGGTAAGAAAGCACAGATCGTTTGAACTTTTTGACGCATTCCTTTTGATAAAGATTCCGGATATTCATTAAGCTTATCGGTTAATTCAAATCCAGTAACATAATCATCTATCCGCTCATGTAGACTTGTTTCATTGATTTGATAGCTTTTACCATATAACTGAAAATGTTGTAAAACGGTTAACTCAGATAATAGGAGTGGTTCTTCTGGTAAATAAGAAAAATACTGTTTATAGGAAAGGAGGTCTTCATCTTGGTCATACCCATTAATCACAATTCTTCCAAATGATTTGTTCAAAACACCTGTGATTGTTTTTATAAGGGTTGATTTTCCAGCTCCATTATGACCTACTAATGCAAGCACTTCACCCTCCCTTATATCAAATGTGATTGTGTCAAGAATTTTCTTCTTCGATAATTCTGTAGATACCGAATCAACAAGTAAAGTAGACAATATGTTCACCCCGCCCTTTTTGTTACTATACGGGACAAAGGTGAGAAAAGTTTCAAAAAAAACAGGACATTCCCAGAACGCCCTGTTCATCCTTTATTAATCATCTAGGTCAATTAATAAAATTTCTCCCGTACATGCATCAATTTCTATGTCCGCTTCTTGATGCCCATTTTTCACTTCGACTTCATAAATAAGTTGACCATCGTCTTCATCTAATTCGATACTTTCCACTTCACCAGGAAATTCCTTTAATGCAATGTCAGCTGCTTCACTATGATCAATAATCGTTCTTTTTCTCTCTCTTTTTTGTTGCTGTTTAGGTTGTTGTTGCTGTGGCTTTGCTTTATTAATTTCTTTTTGCTTCTGCTTTACGGATTCATTTTTAGGCTTATCTGTACGAGTTGTCATGCATTTCTCTTTAAGTTTTAATACTTCCCCTGTATTTCCATCTAATTTTAAATCGTATTCTTTATCATTTGTTTTAACTTCTACTTCATAAACAACTTTATTGTTTTCCTTTTCCAATTCTAATTCTGTAATTTCTCCTGGATATTGCTCTGTAACTAATGCTTTAATATCGTCTGAGGATAGCTTCGGTTCATCTTGTGAAGCATTTGATTGATAAATCCCAACACCTAGGATAAGCGCTATGACTGCGGCACTTACTGTAATCATCATTTTTTTATTCATTTTGTTTCCTCCTCTTTATCTTGTACTTCTATCATAACGCGCCAAAGTAATAAAACACGGTGAAGTAGATTAGAATTTGATGAGAAATCAATGATACTTAGGTAGTTTTAATGTAAATATCGATCCTTTATCTTTTTCACTCTCCACTGAAAGTGTTCCACCATGTAATTCTGCGATCTCTTTGGCAATGGCTAGACCAAGTCCTGTTCCACCAGAATCTCGACTTCTAGCCTTATCAACCCGGTAAAAGCGATCAAAGATTCTATCTTGATCTTTCTTACTAATCCCGATACCATAATCTTCCACCTGGAAAATAACATCATCAGTTTGTGAGTAAAGACGGATATCAATTTCCCTTTCACTATATTTTAAAGCGTTCATGATTAATATATATACAATCTGTTGTAATTGCTCTTTATTTCCTCTAACTATATTCACTTTGTCCATTGATAATCGAAGCTCACGGGAATGAACGCCACTTATTTTATGAACAATATTTTCACAAATGTTATTGAAGTTTACTTTTTCTTGCAACACATTTGCTTCATTCTTCGCTAACAATAATAACTGTTCGACTAGCTTTTGCATCCGGTCTGATTCTGAATGAATGGCATCCACTGATTCAGTAAATATATCGGGATGTTCTAATCCACGGCGTTTTAATAATTGAGCATAGCTTTTAATAATGGCAATAGGTGTCTTTAGTTCATGAGAAGCATCAGAAACAAAAGCTTCTTGTTTGTGAAAATTCTCCTCCAGCTTGGTAATCATATGATTAAATGTTTTTCCCATCTCGTACATCTCGTCTTTTGATCGTTTTTTTAGGCGAAGCCTTTGCCATTTCTTTGCGGTCATATTTTCATTCATTGTTTTAATAAATTCATGAATGGGTCTTAATAGGAAACCGCTTAACATTTTACTAGCTAGCATCGTTGGGATTAACATAAAAACCGCTGCTATGATGAGAACATAAAATAGAATGCTCATATTCTTTTCTAATATAACGAGGTGTTTCGATACTTCTAAGGTGACAACTTGTCCGTCTTCCCAGATGATTGGTTTTGAGACAACCGCCATTTTCTCGCCATTTAAATCATAAATATTCTTTATCTCTGAATCAGTATAAATGACTTCTTGATTTAGATAGTCTTTTTTCCTTGTCAATTGATGGATAAATGTAGAATCATCATTAATGATACGGATCATGCCATCACTGGGTAAAAATGCACGCAATAAATCATTCGTTAATACATCATCGCTTTCATTAAGAGCTGTAGCAATGATATTCGTCTGATCGAGAAGCTCTTCTAATTCACCATCGCTAGATGTCTTATAGAACAAAATATAAATCGCAGCATTAATAATTAATAGCAATAAAATCATAAAAAGACTGGAGAAGAGCTGAATTTTTGTTTTTAATTTCATTGTTCTGGATCCTTTATCATATAGCCGACGCCTCGTATTGTTTCGATATAAGGTATTGAAAATTTTTTATCTATTTTTTGTCTCAAATAGCGAATATACACATCAACTACATTTGTATCGCCTACATAAGTATATCCCCAGACACGATCAACAAGTTGCTCTCTAGTAAGAACGATATTTTTATTTTTCAAAAGATATGTTAATAAATCATATTCTCGTGGTGTCAGGTCAATGTAATCTTGATCGTGGGTAACTTCTCTTTTATTTAAATCGACTTGTAATCGCCCAACAGTTAGGTAATTTTTCTCTGTTGTTTCTAGGGTTTGTGATTGACGGAGATGGGCGCGTATTCGTGCTAGTAATTCCTCAATTTCAAACGGCTTTGTCATATAATCATTCGCGCCTAAGTCAAGTCCTCTCACTTTATCATGTGTACGATCTCTTGCTGTTAGTAAAATGACAGGTGTTAGGGAATCCCTCTCCCTGAAATCTCTTAAGATATCTAACCCGCTCACTTTAGGAAGCATAATATCTAATAGGACGAGATCCCATTTTTCTTCACGAAGTTTTTTTACAGCTAAATCGCCTTCTTGAATCGTTGTGACGTCATAGCCTTCAAAGTTAAGTTCCAGTTCTAAAACACGGCTTAATTTTTCTTCATCTTCAACAACTAAAATACGCTTTTTTTCCATACTTATGCACCACACTTTCTACACAAAGTATAACATTTATTATGCTGAGTCTAATCATAATAGCTTACTTTAAAACCCGCAAAATTTTTCATGCACAATATTAAAATAGATATTTAAACGCCGATTCCTTTTAGAGCAAGGTTGCCAAAATACAAAAAGGAAGTGTCTCCCGAATTCTTATATATGGCCACTGACCAAACCTCCTTAAAGATTCGTGGAATACTTCATATAGCAGTCGACATACACGAAGACTCCTGATCGGCTAGAAGAGGCCACGTCCTGTCCGTCGCGGGAAAAGCGAGGTTAGAGAGACCCCACAGAACGGAACGTCATTGCAGTTCGAGGAGGCTCGCTGACCACCCGTGGAAAGTGAAGTGTATGTCAACTGCAGATTCGTAGCAATATTCATTATGATGTTATTTATCATTTGAAAAACTGATCATTTCTAGGCATTCATGGTAAGATAAAAAGAAAAGGGAGAGATTGTAACATGTTAGCATTGGACCATCTCGTTATATCTGTAAAAGATGCTGAGAAAGCGAATGAATATGCTCGTAAACATTTGTCTATCAAAGCAATTAAAGGCGGAAATCATGAGCAATGGGGAACGTATAATTATTTAGCCTATTTTTCTAACACGAGTTATATAGAATGGTTAGCGATTCATGATGAAGATAAAGCGAGGTCTGCAGATAATCCATTGATTCAACATCTTCTACATGTTCAAGAAGAAAAAAGTGAACCGACAACTTTCCAATTTGCTCTGCGCACAAATCAGCTAGATAGCTATGTAGAACACTTCAAACAGGAACAAATTCCCTTTAAAGGACCCTTTAATGGTCACAGGGTAAAACCAGATGGAACTGAATTAAAGTGGCGCATGTTATTCCCTGAATATAATTTTAAAACTGAAATGCTCCCGTTTTTAATTGAGTGGGAAACGCCGAATAAAACACTTGGATTAGATAATGCACAAAATATATCTAAAATTTACTACGGCGGTACAACAAAAGATAGATTCACACATATATACAAACTTAGAAACAGAAAAATCCATAAAAACATGCTACGATTACCAAATACAAAGCTTTATTTCACAGATCAAGCATTATTATCCTATGAATTATCTTAAAGAAAACAATAAAATGACAGCTCCATCAAGGACGGATGAAGCTGTCATTATTCATTATTTATTCTTATTGATTTAATTGTTCTTTTAGAAACTGTCGAACTGATTCTGGCGTTTTTGTATAGGCACTATGTTGATGAGCAATCTTTTCGCCGTTCTTAAAAATAAGCATGCTCGGAATGCCCATCACCTCATACGTCTCGGCAATCCCTTCTATTTCATCAATATTCACTTCGTACCACTTGTATGTGCTAAACTCTTCAATAATGTCACCGATAAACATATCTAATCGCTTGCAATCTGGACACCAATTGGCAAAGAACTTAATAATAACCGGTTGTTCACTTTCAATAACCGTGTTAAATGTTTCCAATGTATGTATCTGTTCCATTCTTATACATCCCCTTTTACTTATACTGCTTTTTATTGTATCAAGTCACTCATATATTTTCTTGGATACTGCTTCCTGTTATTGACGATGTTCTACTTTACCAAGAATATAAGCACCGAATAAACCAAGTGCAAAAGTGGCAACAGAAGTGATCATTTCCCTTGTTTCAGATGGCCAACCAGGAAAAACAATAATAAGCGAGCCAATAACGAAGCCGATCACACAGGCGAATGTCGCCGTAAAATAATGTTTTAGAAAATAATTAATCAACTTACTCATCGTGACGATACCGATAACGATACCGAGTCCAGTTACAATAATGACATCAAAATGAAAATTACTGATGGCATGAATGATTGTCTTATATGCTCCAATGACGAGAAGTATCATTGATCCACTAATACCCGGTAAAATCATCGCCGCACTTGCCAAAATTCCAGAAAAAAATAAAAATACGTAATCACTTATAGAGAGGTTATTCATAATTGTCTCATCTGTTCCAAGGAATTCAATCGATCCAACCAATATAGCACCAACAATCAGGATGCCATAATGATAGAAGCGAAATTTACTTTTCATATCTGCTTGTTGTGTTAAAAAAGGCAATACACCAAGGATAAGACCTAAGAAAAAGAATTGTAATGGCCCGGGATGATGTTCGAGTAACCAATCAATTACCTTGCTTAATGAAACAATAGCAGCACCTGCACCTATCCCTAAAGGTATTAAAAATGTTAGATGACGTTTCCATTCCCGACTAAACAGTCCGTTAATCGCTTGAATGAGGCGATCATAAATACCTAATAAAAGAGCGATTGTTCCGCCACTTACTCCAGGTATCAAATCACTTGCTCCCATAAAAAAACCACGGTAAATATTTTTCCATTCCATAGAATTACTCCTCTTCTCTATCAAGTAGGGATAGATTTCCTCGATAATATTTATTATTATACTATGTTTTTTTGTTTATAGAAATACATGGATGTAAGTCTTCACTCTTCGATAAATTGTAAATCCGGAACAAATTGATTCATATGTTGTTTAACTTCTTCATAGTGTTGGCGTGCTTGTGGTAAGTCATCGTCTGTCAATTGAAACATTGGCCTTGGTTTCCATTCATTGACGTGAACAAATGTTGGCATAAACGCTGGTGAATGAATCTCAATTTTATGCGATCCATTTTTTTCAAATGTTTTTGTTATCTCACATTGGAAGATGCCACCTATTTGACGTTCAAGACCAATTTGACCAGATAAGAAGTTTCCTAACGAGTATATGGCAAGTGTTTGGTGACCATCTTTTCCTTCTAGCCAATCAATCGGTTGCAAAACATGTGGATGATGCCCAAGTATGAGGTGCGCTCCCTGATCTGCAGCAAATTGAACAAGATCACGTTGCTCTTCACTTGGCATTCGTTCATATTCAATACCGAAATGGTAACTAACGACAACAACATCTGCCTTTTCCTTCGCTTCTTTAATATCACGTTCAATCACATCTTTTTGAATCAAATTAACTAAATAATCCTTCCCAGTTGGAACTGGGATACCATTTGTTCCATATGTATAAGCTAAAAAGGCGACCGAAATACTTTCAGGCGTTTCTATAACACGTAGATTGTCTCTATCTTCTTGGCTTTTATATGAGCCGACATACATCATCCCGATTTTCTCCCAATGACGTATGGCATGAAGAATTGCCTTCTCTCCTCGGTCAAGCGTATGATTATTAGCCATTGATACAAGATGAATACCCGCATCTTTTAATGCATCACCTACTTCGTGGGGACTATTAAATGCAGGATATGTTGATAAACCTATCTCTGAGCCACCAATCATCGATTCTTGATTAGCAAACCCAATATCTACCTTTTGTAAATATGGTTTAACATATTGTAAATACGGGATAAAATTATACTCCTTCTTTTCACGTGCTGTCTCATAAACGCTTTCATGTATTAATATATCACCAATAGCTGCTAATGTGATCGTCTGCTTCAACTGCTTCTGCTTTAGCTCGGAAGGTGCTTTTTTGGCATGTTCTCTCCCTTGTTGCTCTGAATGTGAGCAAGCTGCTACTGAAATAGCAACAAACATCAATAAGATAAATGTTATATTTTTCTTCATTTGTTGCACTCCTTCTTTATAAACCTTTTTCATCATAACATGAACAGACATACTTTATCATAAATATTTTTTTATACTTTATGAAACATTATTAGATGTGAATCGTATTAAGACGTAATGAAGGAGGTATTTAGCATTGAAAACACCAGCATTAGAATTAATCAATGTTACCAAACGGATCGGTAATAAAGAAATTATTAAAGGATTGCAGTTTAAAATTGATAAGGGAGAAGTATTCGGCTTTATTGGACCAAATGGTGCAGGTAAAACAACAACCATTCGAATGATTGTTGGATTAATGAGCCTAACTGAAGGTGACATCCGCATTCACGGTAAAAGTATCAAAACAAATTATAAAGAAGCAGTACGCGAAATCGGAGCAATCGTAGAAAACCCTGAGCTCTACCCTTATATGACCGGTTGGCAAAACTTAAAACATTTTGCCCGCATGATTCCCGGCATTACCGACGAAAGAATAAAAGAGATTATATCACTTGTAAAGATGGAAAAAACGATTCACGAAAAAGTTAAACGGTATTCACTGGGTATGCGGCAAAGACTTGGAATTGCTCAAGCCCTCTTACATAATCCTTCCATATTAATTCTAGATGAACCGACAAACGGATTGGATCCTGCAGGGATTCGAGAGATTCGAGAATATATTCGCGCACTTGCCAAAGAAGAGAATGTCGCCATTATCATATCAAGCCACTTATTATCAGAAATTGAACAAATGTGTGATCGGATCGGTATTATAAAAAATGGAGAACTCATTACGACACAGAGTGTTCATGACACAGAAGATGAAGAACAATCTAAAACGGAACAAATTTTCTTATTTGATATCAAACCGGCTAAAAAAGCACAAGAGGTTTTGGAATCAGAGTTTGATGCTGAAGTAGATCATAAAGATGGCATCCTAACTGTAAAAACAACACGAGAAAACGTACCAGAAATGATTAAAACATTGGTCAAACATGATATGGCTATCTATCAAGTAGCAGCGTCTAAATCAACATTAGAAGACAAATTCTTTGATTTGATTGGAGAGAATATCATTGAGTAACTTTTTTAAACTCATTTATAATGAATTATTTAAAATCTTTGTGAGAAAATCAACATGGTTTATGTTTATTGCTCTTTTAATTGTCCTTCTGGGAATGGGCTTTTTAGAAAAAGGATTTGGTGATGATTACACAAATGAAAATTGGCGAACAGAATTGGAACAGGAAAATAAAAATTTACAAAAAGATCTAGAAGAAGACGATATTGAAGACTCCCCTTTTTACGATTTTGCAATGTCAACGATTGAAGAAAATAATTATCGGCTAGAAAATGACATCATGCCACTTTCAACAGGCGGTTGGAGTTTCATGTATCTCACAGCATCTTTTTTAGGTTTAGTTAGTCTATTTACAATTGTGATTGCAGCAGGTATCGTTGCTAACGAGTTTTCACAAGGGACGATTAAATTACTCCTAATCAGACCGATTCATCGTTCTGTTATTTTATTATCTAAGTATATAGCTGTTCTCATTTTTGGGTTTATTACAGCCGTTTCCTTATTACTTTTATCTTTAGGTGTCGGGGGAATTTTATTCGGATTTGAAGAGCATATTCCCGCTGTTGTCATTGAAAATACAGAAGGTCTAACACATCTATCAGTCTTAAAAGAAACAATTTACGGATACAGCTTTTACTCTGTTAATCTGATTATGATTACGACGTTAGCATTTATGATATCAGCCGTATTTCGTAACAATGCTTTGTCAATCGGTGTCGCTCTCTTCTTATTATTTACAGGTAATACGGTCGTGCAATTCTTTTCCGATAAAGAATGGGCTAAGTATATCCTGTTTGCAAATACGGATTTAAGACCATACTTTGGTGGAAAACCTTTGTTTGAAGGCATGACGCTCTCGTTTTCAGTTATTACTCTCCTCGTCTATTACGCTATTTTCGTCTTTTTAGCATGGGGTATCTTTACAAAACGCGATGTCGCTTAAATATTTCATTTCTTTTACAAACATTGAGAAAGTATGCTATAACTGAATCATAGTTCACTATATGAGGTGTTTCGAATGAAACGACATATGTCCGGTGTATTCATATTATTAACAGCGATTATTTTGGTAGTTGGAACGAAATTAGACTATGCCTGGAGTGGTATTGTCAAATGGGGATTAGCTGCGATTACGTTATCATTGGCTGCTTACTATACCAAGTATATTCCAAGTCAGAAGAAACAAGACAATACAAAAAGTGGGGAATAATATACCCCACTTCTTTTTTTATTCTCCTATTTCTTTGAATGTTTTGATGCGTTCTTCTATGGCATCCCTTACCTCTTGAAAAACACGCCACTTTTCAGCTTCTGTTCCAGTTGCTTTTGCTGGATCAGGAAAACCCCAGTGAATTTTCTTCACATGTGGTGATGTTACAGGGCAACTCTCCAATGCATCGCCACATAAAGTAATCACAAGTGTAGCATGATTTAAAACGGCCTCATCGATAACAGATGATTTTTGTTTCGAAATATCAATACCTACTTCTTGCATTGCCTTTACTGCTAAAGGATTTAAACCATGCGCCTCAATGCCAGCACTTCTAACATCCCATTCTTCACTTAAATATTTCTTTCCAAATCCTTCTGCCATTTGACTACGACAAGAATTACCAGTACAAAGAAAATATAAAATTTGTTTATCCATTATGCCCCTCCTTTTACAAAATAACTAACGTGATATAAAGGCCGACTAACGTAATGAAAAGAGTTGGAATCGTTAAGATAATCCCTACTTTAAAGTAATATCCCCACGAAATATGAACATCTTTCGTTTTTAAAACATGTAACCATAATAATGTAGCGAGTGAACCGATAGGAGTTATCTTCGGTCCTAAATCACTGCCAATCACATTCGCATAAATGAGTGCTTCTTTCATAACTCCAGATGCATTCGTCTCAGCAATGGCAAGCGCATCAATCATAACAGTCGGCATATTATTCATAACCGATGACAAGATGGCAGCGATAAATCCCATGGCAATTGTTGCTATAAACATACCTTGATCGATTGTTAATTGAATGACATCAGCTAAAACGGCTGTCAATCCAACATTTCGTAATCCGTATACGACAACATACATCCCAATGGAAAAGAAAACGATATTCCATGGTGCATTCTTTATAATAAGAACAGGTTCTACTGTCTTACTATTTCTCCCTAATAATAAAAATAAAATAGCAATCGCCCCTGCAATAAATGATACCGGGATTCCCAAAAATTCACTCGTAAAATAACCCATTAACAATAATAATAAAATGACCCAGGATAACTGAAACATCCGTTTATCTTTAATCGCAGTATGTGGCATTGCTAATTCATTGACATCATAGGTTTTTGGAATATCTTTTCGGAAAAACAAATAAAGGACCACAATACTAGCAATTAAAGAGAATAGATTAGGAATAATCATTCTAGACGCATATTCAACAAATCCAATCGAAAAGAAGTCAGCAGAAACAATGTTTACTAAGTTACTAACGATAAAAGGAAGCGATGTCGTATCAGCAATAAATCCACTCGCCATAATAAACGGCAAGATGAATACGTCCTTAAATCGTAGAGCTCGAACCATTGCTAATACAATCGGAGTTAAAATGAGTGCTGCACCATCATTAGCAAATAAAGCCGCTACTAGAGCTCCTAAAATGGAGATGTAAATAAACATTTTTACACCACTGCCATTTGCTAGACGAGCCATATGTAAGGCAGCCCATTCAAAAAAGCCAATTTCATCTAGTACGAGGGAAATGATAATAATTGCCACAAACGCTAATGTTGCGTTCCATACAATATTTGTAACGTCTTTTACATCTGCCAATGTTACGACACCAAATAATAGAGCTAAAATAGCTCCCCCAATCGCTATATAACCAATTCCAAGATTTTTGGGTTGCCAAATAACGAGTATAAGTGTAATAAAAAATATAATAATTGCCATGATTGTTGCTATATCCATATACAATCCTCCATCATTTACATTAACAAATTGTAATATTGTCTATTTTCTTTAATAATTCATATGGAACTGGAATTTGCTTAAGAATTTGATCGATAAAGGGATACTCATTCGATTCTTTATTTAATTCATAATACACCCATTTTCCACGACGCTCTTCATTAACTAAATTTGCATCACGTAATCTTCTAAGATGCTGACTAATAGCGGGCTGAGACATATTTAATACAGAGACAAGTTCACAAACACAACATTCTTTCTGTTGAATAAGCTTTAAGATCATTAATCGCGTTTTATCTCCAAGTAATTTCAAAACAGGTACAATCGTATCAATATCCATTACTTTCGTAGCCAATTATGTACATCTCCTTTTTCATATAATCAAATAATTATATGATGATATTATAAATTGAAATGACCTAATAAACAAGAAAATAGAACAACAAGTAGTCATTAACGAAGCCGCTTGATATACAAGGAATATTTATAAAACTGATTTTACGTCGGTCTTAATAATTTTTTGAGATATGCCTGAATAGCATTCTAAACGAAATAAGCGGGAGAAACTTATCCAGTTTTCCCGCTAGTTCCGATCTGCGTATTTTTTTAAAAAAGCTGTTCAGATGATTGGAGCGTGCTTGAGCTTCAATACATTGTGTTGTTAGAATTTTCCTCTGTGAGAGGACACATTGATGACTCAATGCGGTGTCTCACTTGGATTTTCCGTCTCGAGAGGACGCATTGAAGGATCAATGCGATGTCTCATTCGGATTTTTCGTCTCGAGTGAATGCATTGAAGCCTCAATGCGGTGTCTCATTTGAATTTTTTGTCTCGAGAGGATGCATTGAAGGCTCAATGCAATGTCTCACTTGGGTTTTTCGCCACGAGAGGCTGTATTGAAGCATCAATGCGGTGTCTCATTTGAAGTTTTCGCCACGAGAGGCTGTATTGAAGCATCAATGCGATGTCTCATTTGAAGTTTTCGCCACGAGAGGCTGTATTGAAGCATCAATGCGATGTCTCATTTGAAGTTTTCGCCATGAGAGGCTGTATTGAAGCATCAATGCGGTGTCTCATTTGAAGTTTTCGCCACGAGTGGATGCATTGAAGGATCAATGCGGTGTCTCATTGCGTACTTTCACTGTGAGAGTACATGTTGAACCTTAGATATAAACGACAAAAATTATCTTAGGCAAGACTAACCATAGGAAGTGGTCAAACCCAAACTAAGTTTATGATCATTTCCTATGATCGTCTAGCAAAATCGACAAACTTAAATTTATCTGGTCGGTGACGTGAAACGGTATATTGAAATAAACTCGCATCCTTTAAATAAACACGACTTTTAATAATAACAATATTTGTAAAACCCTCCATGTCAAGTAACCTGTAGTCTTCATCTGTCGGTTCTTCTACTGTGATCTCTTTTTCTGCAAAACTAATCTCCAGACCGAGCGATCCTTCTAAATATTCATAAATAGAATTCTCACAAACATCTACTGTCAGTTCCGGAACATACGCCTTGACGAAATAATCCTTATCTAAAATAACCTTTTCATCATCTATTTCACGAATACGGGCGACACTCCAGACACGTTCATCTTTAGATAAATTTAATTGATCCTGAATCTCGTCTCTTGGCTTTTTAAGAACAAGCTGATGAACATATGTTTTCGCGTCTAAATTTAGTTTCTGAGATAATTCTTTAAAACTTTGAATACCCGAAACTGGAAAATGATGCATATGGCGATTGATAATAACAGAACCCTTACCGCGCACCTTTTGGATATAACCTTCTCGGACAAGAATATCTAATGTTTTTCGGATTGTTTCGCGCGAGGCGTCATACATCGTGGATAGCTCATTTTCAGAAGGGAGCATCTCTTGCTCCCTCCAATGATGTTCTTTTATTCTTTTTAACAAATCTTGATAGATGGCAAGATATTTCTTTTGCATGAAATTACCTCATTAAATAAATAATTGATTCATAAGGTCTTAGCACTAAATTGTTAATATTTGTAGATGATCCCTCATAATTAGATAACAAGATATCCATTCGTTCATGGGGTATATCTAAAGATACATGTGTCTCTCGATTATAAAAATGACTAACAACAAGTAATGTCTCACCCTGATATCTTCTTACATATGCAAACACATGTGGATCATCACGTAATAACAATTGGAAGTCTCCGTGTACTACTATACCATACGTCTTTCTTAATTCAATCAATGATTTATAATGATAAAAAATCGATTCATCATCATTTAATTGTTCCACTACATTAACTATTTGATAATTATTGGCAACATCAATCCATGGAGTACCATCCGTAAATCCAGCATGCTGACGATTATCCCACTGCATTGGTGTTCGTGCATTATCACGTGACTTCTGTTGTAAAATTGCCATCGTTTCCTCTGCAGAAATACCTTTATCCTGTAACATCTTATAAGCATTAATCGATTCGACATCACGATATTGATCAATTTGGTCAAAATTAGGATTGGTCATCCCAATTTCTTCCCCTTGGTATATATACGGGGTACCTTGCATCATATGCAAAGTCGTAGCCAACATTTTCGCTGATTCTTTCCAATACGTGCGGTCATCACCGAAACGAGAAACAACACGTGGTTGATCATGATTGCACCAAAATAGGGCATTCCAACCATTTCCATTATGCATACCGACTTGCCATTCAGATAAGATATTTTTTAGCTCGAGGAAATCAAAGTCTGCTTTCGTCCACTTCTCCCCGTTAGGGTAATCAACTTTTAAATGATGAAACTGAAATACCATATTCAATTCCTCGTTGTCAGGATTCGTATACTGGATACAATGATTCAAAGAGGTAGACGACATTTCGCCAACAGTAAGCAGATTATAAGGTGTTAACACCTTTTGATTCATCTCATGTAGATACTCGTGAATTTTCGGCCCATCAGTATAAAACTTGCGACCATCACCGTCTGAATCATCGGGAAAGCTCTGGTCTTTTGAAATTAAATTAATCACATCTAGACGAAAGCCATCGATTCCCTTTTCAGCCCAGAAACGCATCATATCAAAAACTTTTTCTCGTAAAACAGGATTTTCCCAATTTAAGTCGGCCTGTGTTTGATCAAACAGATGTAAATAATACTGCTCTGTTCTTTCATCCCATTGCCACGCTGAACCACCGAACTTCGATTGCCAATTATTCGGTGGTCCTCCATCCTTGGCATCTTTCCAAATATAAAAGTCTCGAAAAGGATTTTCCTTCGATGATGCCGCTTGTTTGAACCATTCATGTTCAGTCGATGTATGATTGACGACGAGATCCATTATTAAACGCATATCACGTTTGTGAACTTCTGTTAATAATCGTTCAAAATCTTCCATCGTGCCATAACGTTTGTCAATGGCATAATAATTACTAATATCATAACCATTATCGCGTTGTGGCGATTCATAAACCGGTGTTAACCAAATGACATCAATTCCTAATTCATGTAAATAATCGAGTTTTTCAATAATCCCTTGCAAATCACCTGTACCATTACCAGTCGTATCGTTAAAACTTTTAGGATAAATTTGATATACAACTGCTTGTTTCCACCAATCTTCAGTCATCTTTTTTACCTCACCCCCGCTTTCTTAAACCAATGATTAACGTTACTACAAATGGGAATATAATGACGATGGCCATACCAATTAAAAAGGCAGTCCAGCCACCTGGTATAATAGATAATATCCCCGGTACACCACCAACACCGACAGATGCCGCCTTAACATGCATACCCATAATGAATGCTCCTGCAATGGAAGCCCCTGTTATAGCTGCAATAAATGGATATCTGAAACGTAAGTTCACTCCGAACATAGCTGGTTCTGTAATACCGAGCCAAGCAGAAATCCATGATGTTAATGAGAGTCCTTTTAATTTTTCATCTTTCGTAACAAACATCATCGCCAGTGTAGCAGAACCTTGGGCAATATTCGATAGAGCTAAAATCGGCCATAAGAACGTTGCTCCGATTGTCCCTATTAATTGTAAGTCAACTGCTAAGAATGTATGATGCATCCCTGTAATAACTAATGGTGCATAAATTGCCCCATAAATTAAACCACCTAATACAGCAAAATTATCAAAAATCATCACTAAACTATCTGTAATCCAGTTTCCAATTGCAAATGTTACAGGACCAATGATAATAAATGTTAAAAAACCTGTGATTAAGAGAGAAACTGGTGCAACAACCAATAATTGAATCGAGTCAGCCACACGACGCTTTAAAAAGATTTCTATTTTCGCTAAAATCCAAGATGCAAATAAAACAGGAAGAACTTGACCTTGATAACCAATTTTATCCACTTCTAAGCCAAATAAATTCCATGTAGGAATGGCACCTTTTTCGAGAGCTTCACCATAAGCCCAAGCATTTAACAAATCAGGATGAACGAGCATGAGTCCTAATACAATTCCTAATAATGGGTTACCACCGAAACGTTTAACCGCTGACCAACCAATTAGACCCGGCAAAAACACGAATGCCGTATTAGCAATAATATTAATCATATCGGCTAATCCGGCCCAGCTTTCATGAACTTCAATAAATGATTTTCCCTCATAAAAAATATCCGGATTCGCTAGTATATTATTAATCCCCATCAATAAACCGGCCGTTACAATCGCAGGTAAAATCGGAATAAAAATATCAGCTAACGTTTTAATGCCGCGTTGTAATATATTTTGTTTGTTGCTTGATGCTTGCTTTACATCATCTTTTGTTGCTTCTTCCGTAATACCTGTCTCTTTAACCATCGCTTGGTATACTTTGTCAACCGTTCCTTGACCAATAATAACTTGGAACTGACCACCTGCTAAAAAGGAGCCTTTAACAACATCTAGACGGTCTAGTTGGGCTTGATTAATTTTAGCATCATCTTTTAAAGCAAATCGTAATCTTGTCACACAATGCGTCATTTTTTCAATGTTTTCTTTACCACCAATTGCTGCAACAATATCTTTTGCTTCTTGTTGATATGAATCATCTGTTATAGACGATTGAGAATTATCTTGTTTTAAGATAGATAAAACAGGTGTCTCTCCTCTAACAACTTTTTGTTCTGCAATTTTTTCTAAACCAGAAAACGCTTTACTGTTCGTTACAATAATCGGGGTAATGATATGTTTTGCTTTCTGTTTAATTGTTTCCAGATCAAATGTGATGAGGCGTTGACCGAGTTCCACTTTATCCCCTTGTTCGACATGAGCCTGAAAGCCTTCTCCTTTTAAACCGACTGTTTCCAAACCAATGTGAATAAGAACTTCTACACCGGCATCATTTTTTAAACCGATGGCATGTTTTGTAGGGAAAACGGAAACCACTTCACCCGTAAATGGCGCAACAACTTCACCATCTTCTGGTATAATCGCTATCCCATCCCCAACCATTTTTTCTGAAAACGTTGGATCCGGAACCGTTTCCAGTTGTTTAACCGTTCCATTCAAAGGCGCATAAATAACGTATTGGCTATCCACATTTTGTTTTTTAGCCATGTCAAGTACCTCCCATATAATATATTAACTTGTATAGACATCTCCTACTTCAATTTTAACCTGTATATACATGTTTGGCAACAATATTATAGAAGCCACCATCTTTTATAAGAACGCTTTAAATTATGTTACCCAAAATTCACGATATCACATAAAAAAATCGATATGTCTGAAAGTAAAAGGACATACCGATTTTATCTATTCATTAATTTTTATTTCGTTTTGCTGCTTTTTCACGTTCTGATTTATTTAAAATTTTCTTTCGTAAACGAATTGATTCTGGTGTTACTTCACAATACTCATCATCATTCAAATATTGTAAAGCTTCCTCTAAAGACATATCACGTGTTTTTCGAATGGTAACCGTTTGGTCTTTATTAGCAGAACGCATATTCGTTAGATGCTTTTCTTTTGTAATATTAACCGTTAGATCATTTTCACGGTTATGTTCTCCGACTATCATCCCCGCATATACTTCTGTACCTGGTTCAATGAAGATGACACCGCGATCTTCTAATTGCATAATCCCATAAGTTGAAGCTTTTCCATTTTCAAGGGCAACTAAAGCACCTTCACGGCGGCCACCGAGCTGCCCTGGCGTAATAGGTTGGTATGAATCAAATGTATGATTAAAAATACCATAACCATGTGTTTGTGTCATAAATTCCATTGCATAACCGATTAAACCACGGGATGGTACTTTGAATTCGAGGCGCACTTGACCATTGCCATAATTAATCATATCAAGCATTTCGCCTTTTCTTGAACCGAGCGCTTCCATAACGGCTCCTGTATATTGTTCTGGTACATCAATTTGTACGCGCTCAACGGGCTCACATTTGATACCGTCAATTTCTTTAATAATAACTTTCGGCTTAGATAATTGTAGCTCATAGCCTTCACGGCGCATATTTTCAATTAATATCGATAAATGTAATTCCCCACGCCCTGATACAATCCATGCATCTGGAGATTCTGTCGGTTCAACACGGAGACTCACATCTGTTTCTAATTGTTTCATCAGACGGTCTTTAATTTGACGTGAAGTAATATATTTACCTTCTTTTCCTGCAAATGGACTGTTATTTACGACAAAGGTCATCTGTAATGTCGGTTCATCAATACGCACTTCTGGTAAGGCTTCTAAATGATCTGGCGGACAAACTGTTTCACCGACATTTAAATCTTCCATACCGGACAATGCAACAATGTCTCCCGCCTGTGCCTCTTCAATTTCAATCCGCTTCAAACCAATAAACCCGAACAGTTTGGTAACGCGGAAGGATTTTGTCGAACCGTCATTTTTCATGACAACGACTTGTTCACCGACACGAATTTTCCCACGAAAGACTCGACCGACTCCGATTCTGCCAACATAGTCATTGTAATCAAGTAATGACACCTGGAATTGAAGAGGTTCTTCACTTTTTTCTTCCGGGGATGGAATATGTTCTAAAATGGTCTTAAACACTGGATCCATCGTATTTGCCTGCTCATCTGGTTCCAAACCTGATGTACCATTCAATGCAGAAGCGTAAACAACTGGAAACTCGACTTGTTCATCATCAGCACCGAGATCAATAAATAAATCTAACACTTGATCAATGACCTCTTCGGGACGTGCATTCGGACGATCAATTTTGTTTAATACAACAATGGGTGTCAATTTTTGTTCGAGTGCTTTCATTAAGACAAAACGTGTTTGAGGCATCGTGCCTTCATAAGCATCGACAACAAGAACGACACCGTCAACCATTCTTAAAATACGTTCCACCTCGCCACCGAAATCAGCATGTCCTGGTGTATCTAGAATATTAATCGTCGTATCTTTATATTTCACAGCCGTATTTTTAGCTAATATAGTAATCCCACGTTCTCTTTCGATATCATCGGAATCCATGACCCGATCATCAACTTGCTCATGCTCATGGAATGTTCCCGAGTATTTTAATAATTGGTCTACTAACGTTGTTTTTCCATGATCAACGTGTGCGATAATCGCAATATTTCGTATATCTTCTCTTCGTTGCACGGGCAACGCTCCTCTCTATATAACAACTTAACTAGTATAGCACATCTTACTTTATCCTAAAATAACTGTCTATGAAAAAATTATTTTTTTATCACTTGATGAAAGGTCACCTTAAACAACGCTCCACCTAAATCAGAATCAGCAACTTCAATCTTGCCATCCGAACGCTCAATTATCGCTCGCGAAATAGCGAGTCCTAAACCCGTTTCCCCATGTTTACCTTTTACAAATCGTTGGAATATATGCGGTTTGAGTTCATCCGAAATTCCCTGTCCATCGTCTTCAATAGTGATGACAACGCGTTTGTCCTGTTTCATTAATCGAATGCGCACAACATCACGCGCATGACGTACACCATTTATCGTTATATTTAGCATTGCTCTTAATAATTTTTCTTGATCTGCTTTAACAGTCAATCCTTTCGTTACGGCATAATCCAATGTAATATCTTTATCATTGGCGAGAGGGATGACGCGATCAATCACTTGTTCAACGAGCTCTGCCATATTGACAGGTTCTTCTTGATAGACCGTTTTTTCACTTTCCAACTTCGCTAAAATGGTCATTTCATTAATAATTTTTTTCAAACGTTTTACTTCAACAACCATGACTTTCAAACCTTTTTCGATTTCTGCTTGATCAAACACCCCTTCTTTGATCCCTTCTGCATAGCCTTGAATCGTCATTAATGGGGTTTTAAGTTCATGGCTTGCATTTTGAAAGAAGGTTTGCTGTGAATTGATATAGCGTTCTAATTCATTCGCCATATCATAGAAACCTTCTGCAACTTCATGAATTTCACCGGTCGCTTGTATCGGTTGTATCTCATTAAATTTACGCTGTTCAATCTTTTTCACTTGATGCTTTAAGTGAGTTAACGGTGTGACCATTTTTTTCGTTAAGAAATAGCTCAATATAACAGCTACAATCGCACCGATCAAAAACACGAGTAAAAGCCGAGTAAAAAAGTCATGCTGAACAATCTTCAAATCATGGAGAGGTGTTAATAAAATCAGTTCTAATCCTGACGTTCGTGGGTAAAAAAGAATTCGTGACTGCACATATTTATCGTTTCCAAAACTCATTAACTTCACATGCATATTAGAAAAATCATTCGATTTAATAAATCCCTTAACGACTTGATCTGGCATCGTCGAATAAAGTACCCGATCTGATTCGCGATCATATAAAAACATCTGCAAATCTTGTTGTTTCAAAAACGTATTAAACTGCTCGATATCTTTTTGGGTTTGATAGCGTTCTGACAAGACTTTAACAATAATTTGCCCTTTTTGTTCAAGTTGTCGTTGTTCATTTGAAATCAATAAATCCATAATGAGCGAATAAATAACGAATCCCGTAATCGTCATCATAATAATTAATAACATCGTAAAAGCTGTATTTAATTGATCTTGAAGTTTCATTTCGATTCCTCTTTATCTCTCAGCCGATAACCATAGCCCCATACCGTCTCTAATGGTATATGATTTAATTTTTTACGAATACGTTTTACTAAATCATCAACAGCACGGTCACTGCCAAAGTAGTCTTCACCCCATACTTTAATAAGCAATTCTTCGCGCGAGAAAGCACGGTTGACGTTTTGAGATAATAATAGCAACAGGTCAAATTCCTTCGTCGTTACTTCTCGTTCTTTTCCTTCCCAGAAAATCCGTCGATCATGTTCATAAATAAGTAAATCACCTACTTTAATACGATGATCATCAATCTGCTTATGTTCAACGGTTGAATCGAGGCGTTTGAATAAACGCTTAACACGCGCAACAAGTTCACGAGGGCTAAACGGTTTCGTTAAATAATCGTCTCCGCCTAATTCCAAACCGAGTATTTTATCAATTTCTTCATCTTTTGCCGAGATAATAATGATGGGGACATTACTTTCATTGCGGATTCGTTTACAAAATTCATACCCATCCATCCCAGGTAACATAATATCCAAAATCCACATATCTGGAGGATTTCTTTTCCACAACTCCCAACCTGCCTCTGCAGAGTCCAATAACGTCACATGATAGCCTGCCTTTCTTAAAAAAGCGGCTACGATGTTTTGGATATTCGGATCATCTTCTACTATACCGATATGTTTCATATAGTAACCCTCCATTCGTTCTTTACTTCTATTTTCCCATAATTAAAATGGAAATAACACTGTTTCACATTAGTTACGACCCACATTTCCATACTTATTCCACAATTATACCAAACGGACACAAACTTCTTGATGTAAATTAAATATATAAGAGATAATAATAGAAGATAGATCTTAATCAGATTTAATAAGAAGGAGGCTTTTTCATGAAACAAGATGATTTGAAACAAGAACAATCCGAATTAAACCATCACGATAAAAATAAAGCAGAAATCAAACATGACATGGCCGATACGGATTCGTATAGACTAAAACAAGAAGAACAACATACAGAATCAAATCAAGAATTAACATCGGCTTCAAGTGAAGGACATGACGACCAACAATATTCACGTCAATTCGAACAAAGAAGTGCAAAAAAGTCGCCTCGTTTTAATATAGGTGCTTTCTTTAGTGGGATGATTGGTGGACTTGTTCCTGTGATTGTAGCCATTATGTTAATCATGAACAATGTCATACCTCTTCCTGTTACAGACAATGAACAACCACAACAAACACAAGCAAAAGAAGATTACAGTCAAGAAGTTGTTTCAAACATTGCTAGTGATGATGCTGACATGTCCACTGATATTTCTGAGGTATCCGATGCCGTTGTTGGGGTTCTTAATTTACAACAGCGAAGCATTTGGGAACCGAGTGAAGAAGTCGGATCAGGTTCGGGAATTGTTTACAAAAAGGAAGATGGTTACGCCTATATTGTTACAAATGAACATGTCGTCCAAGATGCCCAAGAAGTTGAAATTGTGTTCAATGATGACAAACGTGCAGAGGCAAAAGTACTTGGAACAGATAAATTAACAGACTTAGCCGTTTTAAAAGTAGATGGTAAACATGTTAAAACAGTTGCTAAGCTCGGTGATTCAGAAAAACTAAAGGTCGGCGAAACGGTCTTTGCCATTGGAAACCCGCTTGGCATTGAATTTGCTAACTCACTTACAAAAGGAATTATCAGTGGGCTTAATCGCTCCATTAGTGTTGATACGAATGGAGATGGCCAACCGGACTGGATTACAGAAGTTATTCAAACAGATGCCGCGATTAATCCTGGAAATAGTGGAGGTGCATTAGTTGATAAAGATGGTGATGTCATTGGCATTAATTCGATGAAAGTAGCCAGACATGCTGTCGAAGGGATTGGACTCGCGATTCCAATCAATGCTGCATTACCGATTATGGAACAACTTGAAACAAATGGCGAAGTTGTCCGGCCATTTATCGGAATCAGTTCTGCCCCATTAAGTGATGTTCCACCACAATATAGAGACCAAATCGTCTTGCCGAAAAACATCGAGGGCGGCATGGTCATTGCCAACGTCGAAATGGGGTCTCCTGCTGATAAAGCTGGTTTAAAACAATTTGATATCATTACAAAAATCGATGGTCAAAAAGTAACATCAATTTTAGAACTCAGGAAATTTCTTTATACTGAAGCAAAAGTGAATGAAAAAGTAAATATTGAATTTTATCGTGATGGTAAAAAACAAGAAGTCGAATTAAAACTAACAGAAAGAAGCTTATAATAAAAAGCACCCCAAATTTATGGGGTGCTTTCCTATATATAACTCGTTTTTATTCTTCTCCATGTTATGATGACTAATAATATCGTTAAAGCAATGATAATTGGAATACCGTCATACCATGATTGGAAGATTTGCTTAATAATACGTTCTTCACCTAAAAGATATTGAAATGGATTAACCCAACTCATAAATGACCAAGGGATAATTGAAAATAGAGCGAATCCACCAAATAAGGTGAGTACAACACTAAAGAGCATAAATAAGGTTTGTTTAAATAATATACTATACAGTAAAGATAGCGACACCATCAGAAATAATGTGACTGTTGTTGTAACCATTGCTTGAAAAATATACTCAAAAACCGTTATAAAATCAAGCTGCTGATGCTTTTCAATCAGAATTGGATACTGAAATGTCCCCTTCTCGCCAAATGTATAACTGAGCATAGAAGCGAGCCCAAATAAGAGACCTATAATTATAAAGTAAACAATACAAACTGTAACAAATTTACTAACGAATATCCCCGTTCGCTTTAATGGCTGCGTATATAATAACTTTATTGATTCATTTTCAAATTCATAAACTAAAATATCACCGACTAATACGAGTAAAATAATGAGACCACCTAGGTTAATAAATAAATCAACCATTTGCTTTAAAAATAAAGGCATACTAATACTATAGCGATGTTCTGGTGAGATATTATCTTCTAATAAGCGATTATTAATTGCTTGCTTGTGTGTGATGTCACGTTTATTTATGCCAAATTCGCCTTCACGGTCTAAATAGGCTAATACATATGTCATAAACGTATTATCCCACTCAAGAAATTCTCGCCAATCTGACGGAGATCCTATTAACTCAGCTTTATGTCTAAGCGCCTCAGAAATATGCTGCATAAGCTGAAGCCTTTCCTTAGCTTCTTCATCATTTGGTTTACGGATTAATTGCTGTTCATATGAATCTTCTAGCCAGTAGCTTTGCCTCTGGTAACTGTTTATTTGCTCTTTTTCTTCTTTAATCACTTTCTCCTGAAAAAGGACATTACGAACGAACAAGCCGACGATTCCAATTATAATAAAGGCAAGTAAATAAAGGAACTTTTTGCTATAAATTAATTTACGTAATTCAAACCTAATTAGCTTCATAACGATGATTCCTTTTCAAATAATTCTCGATAACGTTTTTCTGCGCCTACCTTTTCCTTATCAATATCAAGAATCGTTATCCCTTTTTCATTGATAAAATGAATCATCGCTTGCAAGGTAATATCTGTTTCATTAAATTCAAGCTCATCTCGTGCATTTACTGTAAATGGCATATTCGCACCTTGTAAAGCAGACAGCGCTTGATCGGCATCGCTAATCGTCATACGATATTGATTTGTCGATAAATCTTTTAAAGACTCTTTTAATAAAGAGCCATCTTTCATAAAATAAATTGTATCTGTCAGGCGATCAATTTCGGCGAGATTATGGGAGGAGACAATAATGGTCGTTCCCCGATCATACAATTCCAATAAAATATTTCTCATATTAATCGCACTTGTCGGATCTAGCCCGTTTAAAGGTTCATCCATCAAGAGTAATTTCGGTTCATTAATTATTGCCATCGCTAATAAGAGATGTTGCTTCATACCTAGGGAGTAACTTCTAACCCTTTTATTCATATAATCCGTCATGCCTACCCAATTAGTCACTTCGTTTATCTTTGACATGGGAATCTGTTGCACTTGGCATATGAACTTCAAATGATCATACCCAGATAAATCACCATAAAGAATACGATTGTCCTGTAAATAGGACACATCATAGAATAACGAAGAATCATTATGTGATTTACCTAGTAGTTTTATTTCTCCTTCTTGAAACGGAATTATATTAGTCATGCAATTTAATAAAGTGGTCTTCCCTGCACCATTCGGTCCAACAAGAGCGATAATATTTGGTTTTTCAATCGAAATATGAATATCATTTAATACTAATTGTGATTTATATCGCTTGACTAATTGATTAATTTCCACAATCACTCATCTTCACCTCTTTTTCTTTATAAAATTATCTAACGTGTTTTTGTTGAAATAATAACACGAAATATATAAAAACAACGACAATTAAAATCGAAACGACGAACGAAAGAATCCCGTTTAAATAAGTAAAGCGAAAATCATTAACGACTACTGCATACTCATTCGTTACAATGCTAAAAATATCAACATAATGAAAAGGTAGATACTGTGAAAACGGGAAAGATAATAAACTCTCTCTAAAATAACTTCCTAAACCAATGACTGAAATGGTTAAAACAACCGAAATAAGCGCTCGCTTTGTTATTAAAGAAAAGAGAAAATGGAGCGTATAACTAAAAATGAGTAAGATGAAAAACAATCCTAGACTTTTCATTAAAAACGGCGCCAATTTCATAAAAGAAAAGGTAACTTCCTCACCATAAATTAAAATAGGATAGTTCCATTCACCCATGCGGTCAAAAATCGTTCCTAATAAAAACGAAAACAATGTGATACATAAAATAATCACTACGCTAACGAATAATATTGCGATAAATTTGCTAATTAAAATGTGTCGCCGTTGAATCGGTTGTGTCCAAAGTAAATGAAGCGTTCCATTACTGCCGTACCCTTCTCTTGTTACAACTTGACCGAATAATAGAATAAAAACAGCGATGCCGATGATAGAGAATAAATAGGAAAATAAATGATATAAAAAATAATAGCCTGTGGAAGAATAAACAACCGCAAGCTTTTTAACCAATTCTTCTAATAAGTCATCCGAAAAATTCACATCATATGCCGTTAGCCAAGCGAATAACGTAAGAGGTAAAACCGGGGCAATCTGATGGTCGTATAGCCATTTATTTCGCTCGATATATGTAATCATATTAAAATCAGTCGAATATGTAGTAGAGTACAATATTCGTCCCTTTTCAAGGTATTCCTGATAGTAAGGTTCATCGATAAGTTTATCATTTTCTACTTGTAGATAACTTTGCCAATCATTATTTTCAAGTGCTGTAACGATCGCTTGTTTCTCTTCGAAAAAATGCTTAACGCCGTCATATTCTGATTTAAATTCTGGATCAAAAAAATCCTTTTCTCCTGAAGCAAGAACTTCTTCTAATTCTAAAAACTCCTTTTCATAACTATGTAAACTAATTTTCTCATTTTCTAATATATTTTCTTTTCTTTCTGTGTTTGTATAAACAAAAATGAAATAAAAAACAATCATTAAAAAAATACAGCCTAACATAACGGGGAAGAAAACCGATTTACCTATCTTTTTCATTTCGAATGTTATTAAATAACGCAAACAATCACCTCCAGTTTTCATGTACTTGGGTGTTATATATATTATTCGACATAAATTCAGTTATCCCTTCATTTATTACTGATTTTTTAGTTTTATCAGTAATATTTGAATAATATTTGCCCTATGCTATAATAATGCCAACTTTTTATTCTCAGATTGAAGTCTTCCAAGTCGATTCTCAAGGTAACGAAACACCCGTTGAACTCGAGGGTCAGTCGTATACAGCACCGCATGAAAATGGGAACTATTATTACATCGCTCATTTAAAATGGAGAGAAGAGATAGTAGCTGAAGGCATTTATGCATTTGCTTTTAAAATAATGGATATTGATTAATATCCACTATAAAAAACAGGCATCATCATCGGGATGACACCTGCTTTTTTTATTCTTCTTCTATAACCTCATAATTTTCCAGTTTGTTTTGTGGGAGTTCTGTTCCTAGAATATCTCCGTCTTCGGTTGAAGTCATCATGTTTTCGATTCCCTCTACAAAGCCTACGAAATCGTCCTTGTTTGGGTACATCTCGTTATAGTCTTTTCGATCGCCAAAGAAATCAGACGGTGTTTCACTTGTGCCATATTGACTCACTTCTTGCCAAGCATCTTCAGCATCATAGCCTACTTGTTTCTCTGGAGTTGTATTATCCGGATTAATATTCGGACTAAAAACTTGCTCTTCGACGGGGCGGGCATTCTCATAAGGCGCGTTTGAAGCGTGTTCGATACAACGATTCGTCGTCGGAACAGCTTCTAAGCGCTCATAGGGAATATCCTCTCCACACTCAACACAAATTCCATATGATCCTTCTTCAATCGCATGGAGAGCACGATTGATATCTTCTAATTCTCTTTCCGCATGTTCATTAAGAGCTAAATCCTTACCTCTCTCATATGTTTCAGTCCCTAAATCTCCTGGATGATTATCATAGTTCGACAATTCACCGGTTGTTTGCCTTTGGGCATTTTCTAAACCATAATGATCTTGAATTTGTGGGATAAGTTCATTTTGTCTTTCAACTAATGTCGCTTTTAAATGATTCCTTTCCGTATCTGATAACATCGTCACTTTACCTCCCTTACACACGGTTTAACAAATAGGTAGATGTAAAGTTACTTTATGTTATTCTGATCAGTTCATTCTGTTATTTCTTCCCATTATAGAACGTAAAATCATTTAATTTCCTTTTTAGCGACTCGATGCCCGCGGTAAGCAACTATATGAAGTAAAAGGAAACGCACCCTGAATATAGAAACGATTTTATCAAAAAAAGAGCCCAGTTATATTAACTGAACTCTTTTCTATTTAGCTGGGTTTCCTTCCAATCTCTTTTTTACTTAAAGTTTACATTCAGCTTTTACACTAACTCCAAACTTATGCCATTCCCAATTTCCAGTAAATTGACCACCTTTATAAACTAAACACCAGATGGTTAAACCAGCGAAAATAGTAAATGCTAATGTTAATAAAACAGCTAGCAATACAACAAACCAAGCATCAAATTGTGCCTTTCGCTGTTCAAATGATTCCATTACCTGATCCTTCCATGATGTTAACATAAGTGCAAACATGAGTGAAAAACGATTAACTAAAGTCATTATTTTCACCTCCTTTCAGGTCTTATTAATATAGATTTTATTATCATCATTCCATCACCTAATGGTGGGATGATGTTAATAATATGGAATATATAAATATAACCAACATACATAAGGAAAGTTATTTGCATTAAGTGAGCAAAAATAATCACTAATATGCCTATTACTAATAAACATAAATTTGGGATGAGTGCTATGATGAACATGTCACTCGAACTTAATTTAAATTTGGGATATAGTGAAATCCTTATCAATGAAAAATTAATATTAATATATCCGGAATTATTAACTCTTCTTAAAAAAACAATGTGTAAATATTCATGAAAAACATACGATAGAATAAGACCTAACCACAAAATCGCATGAAATTGAAGTATATATTTCATCATCAGCCAAGTCGGAGCAAAAAATAATGGAATAAATGTAATAAGACAAATTCCAATGATTATTTTTTTACAATAACGCAAAATCAAATTGAAAAAATAGATAAATGTAATATTTTTAATTAATAATGTTTTATTCATGCTTTATCTTTTGCTCGCTTTTTTATAGAAAATAATAGAAAATATACTACAAACAAAATAATTATTGTCATGATAATAGGACTGCCTTTTGCAACACCAAATTGCATCTCTAAAATTTCTTCAGATACAGCCACATTATTAAAATAAATGCTATCAAAATATGATGTTCGATACCCTTCCTTTCCACTACTAAAAAGCATAATCATAAAACTTGCCGTTAATATGATTAGTGTAGATATGATTGATGCCACTAAACTATTAATAAAATTAGCCAAGATCTTCATATCTTTCACTCCTTTTCAGATTATGTAGCCCCTGTATACTGAATTGAACGACAACAAAATAAAAAAATATCATAATTGCTACATTTTTAATCAATCCAAGGTTTAAAAATGAAAGAGAAATTCCTATCACCAATATCGGAATAATCACTACTACCATACTTGTTACTACAGAAAATGGATTGTCATTATAAGGAGGAAATAATATTCCTGTCATTGTAAGAATGAGTGTTCCCAATATTAAAAATCCATAAGGTGCTATTAGGTTAATATGATTTTGAATTGATAGTATCCCTAGAAAAAGTAAAGGTAATGTCACAATGAAATGAGCTATCATTTGTGATCCTATTAAATATAGATAATCTCGCCAAGCTTGATATGATAAGTTATACATAATTACTCTAATATTTTGTGATTGAATGTAACTGTAAATACTGTTAAATGACAGAAATACGATTGGATACAAAATATATTCATCTAATTGAAATATCATTAAAATAAATGAAGCTAAATACACAAAAGATATTGTATGCACTGTATTTATGTTTCTGACAAAACTTAACATATATGTTTTCAAGAGATTAATTGATTTTACTTTGTTAATAGTTAATAGATGTTTATTATGAAACATATAGGATCTATCCGGTAAAATAATAATAACGCTAATTAACAAAGTAGTAATAAACAGGTAAAGTGATGTAGTTTTCAAAAATCCATATTCTGCGTGAAATTTCTGTAACCATACCAAAATACCTCTTGTACTTTCAGTTTTATTTAATAAATCACTGGATAAGTTAGTTACTAATTGACGTGCCTCTTTTAAAAATATTGAAAAAATAATTATTAGAACTGAAATATTTATGATATGAAAAATCTTGGTTAATTTTAAATAGTAACACGCAGAAGCTATAAGCTTTGATATAACTTGAAGTATTAAATAGGATAGAGTGCTTATATACAAAATATTGACAACTAACACATCAACAAAAGCTAGTTTATGAATCCATATAATTGATGTGACAACTGAAAAACTTAATATAGTAATAATTAAAAGAGAAATAAACGTTTCAAAAATAAACAATGAAAAATTTCGTTCTTTATTATTTATTGGAAAATTAACTGTTAGGATTAAAAATTTGTCAACTTTTGAAAAGACAAATTTGAGAAATATTGTTACAACGATAGTCCACAAGACAATTGTGCTAGAGTATGTATTTAATAAAAACAATACAATTTCCTCTGAATGTAATGTTTCCGAAAAAAAGGCAAAAACTGAAAAAGATGTAAATAAAAATATGATGATAAAACCTATAAAAAGTAATATCTTTATAATGGGATTACTCAGTACTCCAAAGTTTAAAATTCTCCGGACAAAAAAGGTGTTGTACAAACGGACTAAGGTCATTATTTGACTTTTTCTCATTCTTAACCACTACCTATATTTTATTTCGCCAATCTAGTCATTTTGTATTTTTTAAGACATCATTATTTTATTAATTAGTTCATCATGTTTAATAATTTGCCTAAACGTTGTGATTAAATTACTATTTTTCTTTATTTCATCCATGTCTTTGTCGATATGTACGACACCATTATATAAAACAACTACTCTATTACAAACTTCCTCTAACAAATGCAGATCGTGTGAACACATAATAATTGTTTTGTTTTGTTTCATATATTTCTTTAGTAATATTTTTGTTATTTCTAATGATTCGATGTCAATTCCATTTAGAGTTTCATCAATAATTAAAATTTCTGGCTCTATCAATAAAGCAGTCATTAGCTGTATTTTCTTTTTCATCCCGTGAGAATATTCTTCAATTAACACATCTAATGCAGATTCAAAAGAATAGAATTCACTCATTTTTTCCAACGCTGTTTGATTCAAAGTTTTTTCGTACATTTTTAACATGAGGTCAATATATTCGGCTCCCGTAAGAAAGTCTGGAAGAACATCATCACTTGGTAGATATAGAAAAGACTTCTTAACTTGCAAACGGTCATTATCTATTCCGCGAAACTTAATATGACCTTCTTGCTTTTCTAATAAATCACATATTAATTTAATTAACGTCGTTTTCCCACAGCCGTTAGGACCTACTAATGCTAAAAAATCACCTTTGTTAATAGATAAATTAATATTATTTAACACGGGGGTCCCTTTATTATACGAGAATTTGATTTCTGCTATTTCCAACACTTCAAATCGCCCTCTACTCCTTTATTGATTAAAATAATGTCTGTAAATATATAATAACATGAATTATTAGATTTAAAACTTAAATTTTGTTAAGAATACGTAGTAATATAGGACTATTTGTATTATTTAAACTATCTATAAACATACATTTATGTTTAAATTATATATAGATAATCCTTGAAAATGTTCAATGAAAGGAGATCGTAAGTTGTTAGAGATTAATGAAAGGTGGACATTAGACACGCGAAGAGGATTACTAATTAATGGAGAAAACATTGTTTCTTTGTCAAGAATAAACTTTAGAATCATCTATTACTTAGCCACTCGTCGAAATCAACCAGTTTCTATAGAAAATATTATTCAATTTGCGTGGGGTAATAAAAATTATGCAACTAAAAACACATTATATGTATATATTTATCGTCTACGATTTATTATTGAAGAAGACGTAAAGTCTCCAAAAAGCATTCTCAATGTTAGAAATTATGGATATGTGCTCACTAATAAATTTTAGATATTAATGTCTATAAAAAAGATGCCACTCCAAATTGAACTGCCCCCTGTCAATTAGACAGTGGAAATAATAAAAACTGACTTAAGCGGCTTTAACTCTGTATTCCATAGAGCTAAAGCCGTTTAGTCGTTCTTGGTATCTTTCATTGTTGTAGAAGCGAATGTATTCATCAATTGCTTTTGAGAGATCCTCAAATGTCTCATACTTATGTAAATAATACTTCGCACTTAAGAGTTCCCCAAAACAGCATCTTGTACAATTTCAATACGTTTTTACCAAGTCGTTTTTCTTCCTTTAGTCATAGAGCTTGTCCTTCCTTTTCCTGTATCTTTTTATTCCTTAGAATACTTTTTCCATGGTTTCGATGCTTTAAACCATGTATTCCTAATTCCTCAAATTTATCAATCCATTTGCAAAGAGTTGATTTATAAATCTGATATTTTGAACATAACTCACTAAGTGCATAATCTTCACTTTTATAATCCATTATTATTTCATATTTCAATTCTAAAGAATAAGCTCTTTTTGACACAAAAAACTCCCCCTAAGATAGAAACAGATTTTTATTTTTTAATCTGTCTACCTTAAGGGGAGCATATAAAATTAGGCCTCATCTTTTTTTCATATGATCCATTTCTCGTTGGACGATAAACGCTAAGTCATGATTTCCAAACAGCTGCAGGGCTTGTAAGACGGTCTGCTCTGGAATCGGTGTAGACTCTTCTTTCGGTACTGTTAATTCAAGTGCCTCTTCTAAAGCGTCATTCCTCATTTGCCCTGGATATGCTTCTTGATATAACTGTTCCGGATCCAAATCATGATTTATACACCATTGTGCATAAATAAGAATCATCATCTTTTCATCAGATTGATAACTGTCTATCACTTGCTGTTCGATTTCTATTTTATTCAATCTAAATCTGCCTTTCATCATTTATTTTTTCGAAAACAATAAACCCACATAAAAGAGAGAGCTTGTTGTAATGATTCAGTCAATTCCTTGTAATGATAGGCTTTGACACCTCGTTTATATACACCAAAACCATCAACAAAATGAAAGCCTTGTTCTTCCGCTAATTGCTTCAATTCCCACGGCATCATTGTATTACAAATCGCCACTTGTTTATACAATCTCGGATAACTATTTTTCCTAGGTCCTGCTGTTGGGCCTAATATACCAACAAAAAATAGACTGTCTTCTTTTAATACGCGGTCAATTTCTTGGAGTCCGTGCAATGGATTTTCTAACCACTCCAACACATTGATTGCCATCACCGCGGAAAATGAACGATCTTTAAAAGGAAGCTCGAGAATACTCCCTTGTAAAAAGGGAATATCGTGATGATTTTTTTTCGCAATATCAACCATATCAGCGGATAAATCAACACCCGTCACATCATAACCCGCTTGCTTTAATTTAAAAGAACCATAACCATCACCACAGCCAATATCAAGAATTGAACCTTTATGTTGAAGATGCCTTTCGATAAATGGAATGATCCGCTTGCGGCTGCCTTTATCCCACATATGGCGACTTCTTTCACTCCACTGGATGGCTTGCTGATTCCACTGTTTCTCCGTTTCATCTTGCCAATTAAATGTTTGCAAAATAACCCCTCCGTTTGTTTCTCCATTCCCCTTGTGTTTCATTATAGCCTGTTCAATAAATGTTTGCCAAAACAAAAAAGGCCCTCTCCATCATGGAGAAAGACCTTTTCTTTTTATGAATTATAGTTTAACAACGTTTGCAGCTTGTGGGCCACGGTTACCTTCAACGATTTCGAATTCAACTTCTTGACCTTCTTCAAGAGTTTTGAAACCTTCGCCTTCGATCGCTGAGAAGTGTACGAATACGTCGTCACCGTCTTCACGCTCGATAAAACCGAAACCTTTCTCTGCGTTAAACCATTTTACTTTTCCAGTCATTCGAACAACCTCCTTATCCAACATAGTGTTGCAAAGTAATTGAATCATGAATACTTTTACACCACTTTGGTAAAGAGATCGTAAAAAATTATTCAACCTTCAATTTCCTTTTGCTATGTTTAACTTTACCTGTTTGTGGTGCTGATTGCAAGTAATAAGGAAAATTTTTTTAATGTTTTTTTCGCTTAGACATTTTCCTCGGTCTTATTATTCGATATATGTCAAATTGTATACGTTAGGCAAACTGTTTTTTTCTGTCATATATGGCATCTTCATAATCGGCAATTAGCTGAGAAAATATGTTATCCCATGATTGTTTTAAAGCGAACTGTCTTCCTCGTTCGCCCATTGTTTGTAGTAGCATTGGATGTTCCAGAAGAGTGGTGATTTTCTCGATGTAGTCGGATGGATCATAAGGATCACAAAGGTAGCCCGTTTTCCCGTGTTTAATTAATTCCGTCACCCCACCTTTATTAGCACCAATTACCGGAGTTTTTGAAGCAAATGCCTCTAAAACGACATTACCAAATGTTTCTGAAGCGGATGGAAACACAAATAAGTCGGCCGTTGCATAAGCTTGTGCGAGTGCTTCCCCTTCCAAATAACCAGTAAATATAGCATCATGTTCTAATTCACCTTCTAATTTAGTGCGCATTGGACCATCGCCAACAACCAACCACTGGGATTTGTTTCTAATCGAATCTGGTAACTGTTTTATTATTTTCGCTAATGTGGCAAGATTTTTTTCCTGCGCTAAACGCGATACGAATAAGAAAACAAACGGAGCACGAATACCATAGCGCTCTCTAAAATCACGCGTGTCTATGTGTGGTTGAAATATATCTGTGTCAACCCCTCTTTTCCAGTAAAAAATGTTACTAAATCCTTGGGAATGTAGATGGTCATTCGTCTCGCATGATGGAACAAATATTTTCTTAAAGTGATCTTGATAAAACCAATTGAAATATCGCTTCATCCATGGGGAAAGAAATTCCATACGATAATATTTTAAATAATGGTCAAAATGTGTATGATAAGACGCAACCATTGGGATATTATTTTTTTTACCATAACGGAGACCCGTTAAACCCAAATTAAAAGGAGTCGCTATATGAATTAAATCTGGTTTAAATTCCTTAAGCTGTTCGTTTAATTTTATTTTATTTGGGAAAGTAATCCGACATTCTGGATATAGAAAAAAAGGAAGGCTCTTGAATCGACGAATATGATGACTATAATAGTCTTCTCTAGCATAATGGGGTGCATAAATTTGGTGTTCGATTTGTTGACGTTCTAAATAATCAGCAAGTCGCTTCAATGTTTTCGACACACCATTCACTTGCGGAACAAATGTATCGGTAAATAGCGCTATCTTCATGATTAAATCCTCCCACCTTAAATAGTGAAATAGACCGTGGTCAATCCAACTAAACTGCCAAGAAGAGCACCAGCAATTACATCAGTCGGGTAATGTAATCCGATATAAATTCGCGATAAACCAACGAGACATGCTATGAGAAATAAATATACGGCTATCGAAGGCATATAATACATAAAAGGTGTAACGATTGAAAAAATAGCTGTTGTATGCCCAGATGGAAATGAATGGTCTGTTAATATTTGTCCTGGTGTTTTCGTTTCCGGATAAATGATATAAGGACGTTGCCTTCGATATCGCCTTTTGATCATAACGACGATGATATGACTGATTGTAAGTGCAATCATACTTTGGATTCCCCAATATTTACCAGGGGCTGGGAAAAACAAGGAAATAAATAATGTTATTGAGATCGTTGCTGTAGCTCCACCTAAATGTGTGATCATACTAAAGAAATAATTTAAACTTTTATGATGACATGATGCATTAATAAAATGAAACAATCGCCACTCCTTGTGATGAAACCATATTGCCAATCGGCTCATAAGTTTCTAACCTCCCTTCCTCTACTTTCATCATAAATGAAAATTGTTTTCTTTTAATTAAGCCAATGTAAAGTTTATGTAATAGTGATTTCTTGTGTAGACAATAATCACCATTGCATGTCCTTATTCACATTTGTTATAATTATTATTTGCAAGGTGTTAATAGTGATAACCACAAAATCATTTGTTCTTGCAAAATAAATGGGATAGGTGGTAACAAATATGGAGGAAAAATATCGCGTATTATTGTATTATCATTACGTGCATATTGAAGACCCAGAAACATATGCTGCGGAGCATCTTCAATATTGTAAAGACTTAGGGGTTAAAGGGCGTATTTTAGTAGCACATGAAGGAATAAACGGCACCTTGTCTGGAACGATTGAACAGACAGATGCCTATATGGAACACATGCGTCAAGATCCATTATTTAAAGACATCGTTTTCAAAATGGACTTACATGATGGTCATGCCTTTAAAAAGATGCATGTCCGTCATCGTCCAGAGCTTGTCACACTTCGCTTAGAGGACGATATTAACCCATTAGAAATAACTGGGAATCATCTAGAACCAACTGAGTTCTATGAAGCGATGCAGGATGAAAACACAATCGTTATTGACGCACGTAACGATTATGAATACGATTTAGGGCATTTCCGTGGTGCTGTTCGTCCAGATATTCGCACATTCCGTGAACTTCCTGGTTGGATTAAGGAAAATAAAGAAATCCTAGAAGGGAAGAAAATTCTTGCCTACTGTACCGGTGGTATTCGTTGTGAGAAATTCACTGGCTGGTTAAAACGTGAAGGTTACGAGGATGTTAACCAATTGCACGGTGGTATCGTCACATACGGTTATGATCCAGAAGTACAAGGGGCATTATGGGATGGAAAATGCTATGTCTTTGATGAGCGTATTTCAGTACCAATTAACCGAAAAGAACATGTTATTGTTGGTGTCGACTATTTCGACGGTACACCATGTGAACGCTATGTCAACTGCGCAAACCCAGAGTGTAATAAACAAATTCTTTGCTCTGAGGAAAATGAGCATAAATATATGCGCGGTTGTACTCATGAATGCCGTGTACATCCACGTAACTTATATATTAAAGAACATAATCTTTCCGAAGAAGAAGTCGATCGCCGTCTAAAAGCAATCGAAGAAGAAGACAGATTAAAAAATAAAGCGATGTAAACATAATACACGAGTAGTTCTTTGTGAACTGCTCGTGTTTTTATATTAAAACTATGATGATGTTGTTGCCGACTGCTTATATGCGACCTTCTTGCTTTTATTAATGGAACGCCTTCTTAATAAGATACGCTGATAAATGTTATTTAATAACAATGCTAACACAATAAATGCTGTGCCGACTACATCGTATAACGTCAAGTTGTATCCTTGAACATAGCCAATCACTAACGTCGTGACAGGTACAAAACTTAAAAATAACAAACTGTTAATGGGCTCTAAAATTCGAACCCCTTCATTCCATCCAAGAAGCGCAATAATCCCTGGGAAAATAACCATAAATATGATGTCATAGCGAACCGCATAAACGGCTTCTAATGTTGGGGCTTCAACCCAACCGAACAAGGTCGTTAATAAAACAATACCTGTTGTTGTCACAATACCATATGTTAATGTCAGTGTTGAGTAGCGAAGGATTGACCAATCAGGAAAACGTCCTCCCCCCATTGTATAGACAACCCATCCAACAATACCAAAAAATAAGATTCCTAATGGGAACAGCTGCTTATGGATATTGGATAAAAAACCAAGATCCCCATTTGTTACAACAAGAACCACTCCGACAAAGGCAACCCCAATTGAGAAAAGTGTAAACGGACTTGGTCTTCTCCTACTTAACACCCATATAATTAATACGGAAACCATTGGGCTAAGGGACTCCATAATAGATGCTAGTAAAGTTCCTGTCTCACCAAGCATCTCCTGACCCCAAAAAATAAATAAATTATAAATCGTAAATCCCATCGTTCCAAAAAACCAAACATAAAATCCACGACCATCTGTGCGAAAGGCATCTTTCCCTTCTTTCATCAAAAGTATGATTACTAGTATGAGTGCCACAGGAATATAGCGGAAAATGGTAAAATAAAAGGAATCTATATATTTAAAGCTATGATTAGCAACCGGAAACATAGCACCCCATGAAATACTTGCCAATAGCGCTAGAAAAGCGCCCCATAACATCTTGTTTTTACGCAAACATTCTCAACCCCTTGTTGTCTATTCTATATCTATTTAACTACAGTTTAAGTATCATGTGAAATGATTCTTAGTGATATTTGACATCACTTTACAAGATAGCCATTAATTATATGAATAGTCCCAAAAGAAATATTAGTATGGTATATTATTAATAACTATTTTATAAAGGGGCGATCGCATGTCATGGAAAAATATTGACGGATCACTTCATGATGATTCGCTTGATTATTTATTTACGCTATTAATTTTCTTTATCATCTTTATTAAAAAAACCATCACATCCCGTTCGTAAAATGGTTTTTAACTTTGAAAGAAAAGCGGTGATGCTTGGGAAAGAACGATACCCCTTTGAAACGATTGAGGAATGGTTTGAGCGATTAGACGTTGAAGCTTCTAGTGCTGTGTATCAGATGATTCGCTATGGAGACAAACATGTTGACGAGCAGGAAATACATATATTTATTCAACAAATAAAAGCTGCTGAAAAAGTATTAAATCATAAATAGAAAGGGATGCACCTTATGTGTCGGAATTAATAAATAGAAAGTTTCATAGATATCTTATACAATGATATATATAATTATATTTCATCTCTTTTTACGATATCAGGAGTGAGCATTCTAATGGATTTAAAGGATTTATATATTTTTCAAAAAGTAGCTGAAAAAGGTAATATTAGTAAAGCTGCTGAAGCATTAAATTATGTGCAATCAAACGTAACAACCCGTATTCAGAAGCTAGAAAAAGAACTTCGTACACCCCTTTTTCATAGACATAATCGCGGGATGGTATTAACGCCAGAAGGAAGAAAGTTAATTACCTATGCTGAGAAGATTATTTCGATAGTCAATGAAATGAAGAAGGTGATGCATGATTCAGACCAACCAGTAGGAAAACTTGAAATTGGCACAGTCGAAACAGTGATTAAGTTACCTTTCATACTTTCAAAGTACAATAAACAATATAAACATGTTGATCTCTCTTTAACATCTGGCGTAACGAAAGAGTTGATTGATCAAGTGCTTCATTATAAACTAGATGGCGCTTTTGTTACAGGGAATCATAAAAGTGCCCACCCAGACCTTGTTCAATATAAAGTATTTGAAGAGGAGCTCGTCCTTGTGACGGATAATACACCAACAACACTTGAAGAAATTAAACAAAAACCACTTCTTGTATTCCGCTCAGGATGTGGCTATCGCTCCAAACTGCGAGAGTGGCTCCGTGATGAACAAGTCGTACCAACAAAGATTATGGAGCTCGGAACATTAGAAACAATCTTAGGAAGTGTTTATTCCGGCTTAGGGGTTACTTTTATTCCCCATTCAGCCGTCCAGCGGCATGAAGCACGGGGACTTATTCAATGTCACCATTTGCCGAAAAAATATAGCAAAATTGATACGCTCTTTATCTGTCGTAAAGAAGCATATCAAACTGCTTCATTAGAAAAGTTCATTGAAACATTAGAAACATGCAAGGACGACACGCGAGCCCCGTTACCATTTATATAATAAGTTGAGATGGTATGCACTGAAGCCACGTTATAAAGCTCAACGCGGCCTAATACAGGAAGAGAATATGAGATTACATCCCGTTTAGCACTAAATACGATTTAATACCAGAAATGGATTTGAGATTACATCACGAACGGGCACTCGGTTGCCAAATAACAATAAAAATTAGTTGCAACAAAAAAAGCGCCGTCCAAAAGTAGTTAGAGAATACCCATTGGACTGCGCTTCGTTTTTATGATAACACTTTATCTAGGAAATATTTCGCACGATCGGTTTGTGGGCTTGAAAAGAAACTCGTTGGATTACCTTTTTCGATGAGTTTTCCATTATCTAAGAATAAAATTTGATCTGCCACTTCTTTAGCGAAATTCATTTCATGCGTCACAACGACCATCGTCATTCCTGAATCAGCTAGATCCTTCATAACGTCTAAGACTTCTTTTACCATTTCAGGATCGAGGGCTGATGTGGGTTCATCAAATAGCATAATTTCTGGATTCATCGCTAGTGCACGCGCGATGGCGACCCGTTGTTTTTGCCCACCAGACAGTTTATTTGGATATGTGTTTGCTTTCTCTGTTAAACCGACTTTTTCTAGTAATTCATATGCCTTTTCTTCTGCATCGGTTTTAGAAATATTTTTAACCTTTTGTGGAGCATATGTCACATTATCAAGTACTGTCATATGGGGGAATAAATTGAAATGTTGAAATACCATGCCAATCTGTTCACGCATCGCTAATTTATTTGTTTTTGGATCTGTAATCTTTTTTCCCTTTACCCAAATATCCCCTGATGTCGGTTCCTCTAGCAAGTTTAAACAGCGAAGAAACGTTGACTTTCCAGATCCAGATGGGCCAATAATTGCTACGACTTCACCTTGCTCGATTGTTGTTGAAATCTGTTTTAATACGGTATTTTCCCCAAACTTTTTCACTAATTGTTCGACTTTAATCACTTTGGCGCATCCTCCGTTCTATCCGTTTACCGATTTGCGTTAATATAAAGACCATCACCCAATAAATAATACCAGCAAATAGGAGAGGTTCAAAGTTTCGGTAAATTTTAGCTCCAACTATTTCGGCACGACGCATTAAATCTAAATAGCCAATGACTGATACAATAGCAGATTCTTTCGTTAATGTAATAAACTCATTCATTAATGCAGGTAAAATATTTTTAAGTGCTTGTGGCAAAATAATATGGACCATCATTTTCGGATATGGCACACCTAATGCTTGTGCCGCTTCAACTTGACCTCGATCAACAGCTAAAATACCCGCACGGATAATTTCGGAAACATAAGCAGATGAATTTAACCCGAATGCTAAAATAGCAGATAAAAATGCAGATATATCATATCCAATTAGTTGAGGTACAGCATAATAAATAATCATTAATTGTAAAATAAGTGGAGTCCCACGAAAAACAGATGTATAGGCATCCGCCAACCATTTTAGAATTGAGACATTCGTTATTTTACATAATGCAAGAATCGTCCCTAATAATAAACCAATGGATATTGAAAAAACGACAAATTTTAACGTTACCCATATCCCTTTTAACATAAAAGGAATATAAGGCACGATTTGGCTAAAATCCAAATTCATGCCTCACACCTCTCCTTCTCTTGTTGACGATTCATCTTTTTATTCTGCTTCATATTCGGTTAACCATTTCTCTCTTAACTTTTCCATTTCACCACTATCTTCCAATTCGGTAAGAATATCATTCACATCGTCAACAAGATCGCTTCCTTTTGGAAAGGCAACACCCATACCCGGCGCACTTTCTGTAGGGTCTTCAAAAGCTGTTAGACCTTGTGATTCCATGTATCCTGTTGCAACTTCTTGATCCATATAGCCGATATCTACCCGATTCGACATGATTTCCTGAACAACAATATTAACATTATCGAGCTTCTTCACTTCGAAACCGTATTCTTCGGCTAATTTTTCTGCACCTTCTTCTTGAATGGATCCTAATTGTACACCGACAACTTTTCCTTTTAAGTCATCCATCTGATTAATTTCATTTTCTGGTTTACTAATAAACATTTGACTTGAATGATGGTATTCCTCTGAGAAGTCAACATTTTTCTTTCGCTCTTCTGTCGCACTCATACCAGCAATTGCTATATCTGCACGTCCCGCTTGAAGCGCACCTACAATGCCATCAAATTTCATATCTTCAATTTGCAATTCAAACCCTAGTTTTTCACTAATCATTTCTGCAAGATCAATATCAAATCCGATAATTTCCCCTGCTTCATTTCGTGTTTCAAATGGTGGAAATTCAGCAGCCGTCACCATCTTTAAGACCTTCTTGTCGTCTTTTTTGTTATTTGTAGTTGATGTTTCTTCTCCTTGACCACATGCTGCTAATAAACAAACAAGTAACACAATGATGAAACTGATTAATATATTTTTTTTCACGTTTTTTCTCTCCTTAGATAATGATGTTATTTTTTTTGCTCAAATTCTTCTTGAACAGCTTGAAATAACGTCGTGTCAGTAAGTAAATCAAAACCTGTACATGCTAGTGCTAATGCACCATCAATGAGTGCTTGATGACCATCTTCTGTAATTGTTTGGTCTGCGAATGCTTTCGTATGAGCAATTAAACCTTTTTTATTTAATCCAATGTATGGATGAATAGCGGGAACAACATGACTCACATTACCCATATCGATTGATCCATTAGCAGGTGTCGCTTCATAAAGCGGATGTGGGCTAATCACTTGAAGATTTTTTGTAAAAGCATTGGATAATGTCTGATTCGTTACCATATTGTCGTAGCTCAATTCATAGTTAGAGATTTCTAACGTTGCACCTGTCATTAATGCTGCTCCTTTAGCGATATTCACTACTTTTTCATTCACTTGATTTAATGCCTCACGGGTTTTGGCACGCGTGTAAAACTGTGCAATGGCTAAATCAGGAACAACATTCGCTGCTTGTCCACCTTCTGAAATAATGCCGTGAATTTTTACATGTGCTGGTAAATGCTCACGTAAAGCATTAATCCCATTAAACAATTGAATGACACTATCTAACGCATTAATTCCTTCTTCTGGTGACGCTGCCGCATGGGCACTTTTTCCCGTATATTTAAATTGCAGAGCATCCATCGCCAATGATTCACCGCTTTTATATGATTGATCCCCCGGATGTAAAATCATCGCCACGTCTATATCATCAAAAATGCCTTGTTCACTCATCGGTACTTTTGCCCCATTCGTCTCTTCAGCTGGGGTTCCGAGGACGATGATTTTACCACCGATTTCGTCTAAAAGCTTACTTAAAATAATCCCCGCCCCTACGCTCATCGTGCCAATTAAATTATGACCACACCCATGACCAACCCCTGGTAAGGCATCATACTCAGCGAGATAGGCAATCGTTGGGCCTTTCTTTTCCGCAGCAAATTGTGCTTTAAACGCGGTTGGACGACCAACAATTCCTTCTTCAATTTGAAAGCCATGATCGATAAGTAACCTTGTTAACTTCTTCATCGATTTGTATTCTTGATCCCCTAATTCAGGATTGTCGTACAAATCATCACTTATGGACCACAACTCTTGTTTTATCAGTTCTATTTCAAATCGCAATCGGCTTTTCATATATGTTCACCCATCTGTATAAATATTATTGATTATGTATATTTATACTATAAATTGCATTGAAATGCAAGTGCTTTTTTATAATCTTGAGTAAAAAGCGCTTCAAAAATGGCTATTAGACAATCTTTAAACACGTCATCCCAACAAGTTTAGCTGTATTTTATAAGGTAAGTTATTGGCTAAACAAGCTTTGACAATCTCAATTTTTTCTTCATGCGTCACTTTTCTACTTTTCATTGTATACATCTCGGGCTTTCGAGAATAAGTTTTTAACCCTTCCCCTTAGTGTACTTGATGATCCAATTCTGAACAGTTTTATCAGATGGAATGTTATAGATGTATCGATTAACCACTTATAACACATTTAAAGAGCTAGAGAAAGATATTAAAGCATATATTGACTTCAATAACACTAAGCGTGTGACATTGAAGATGGATTTGAAAATTCAGCATAAGAAAAGCCATGTATGAAGATCATACATGGCACAAAATATTTTGTTTATTTACCTGTCTACTTGACAGGGGGCAGTTCATCCGTTTTCTCCGCTTATATTTGATTTATATTTGATTTATATTTGATTTAATGAAAAATTAATATGCTTTTGACCAGTAAACCATTTCTTTTGCCTTTTCACCGCAGCATACACATGTATCAGAAATATGCTCTTGGTCAAAAGGAATGCAGCGTGATGTCGCTGTTGTATCTTCTTTAATTTTTTCTTCACATTCAATGTTCCCACACCACATTGCTTTAATAAAGCCACCTTTTTCATCGAGAATTTGTTTAAATTCATCCATTGTTTTAGCAACAGATGTCATGTTTTCACGATGTTTAACGGCACTCTCATAAAGATGTTGCTGAATGTCTTCTAATAATGCTGGAAGACGTTCTATTAATTCATCCATCGCGACAAACTCTTTTTCACCTGTATCACGACGGACAAGTACGACTTGATTTTTCTCAATATCTCTTGGCCCCATTTCAATACGAACTGGGATTCCTTTCATCTCATATTCATTGAATTTCCAGCCAGGCATTTTGTCACTTGCATCGATATCGACGCGGACGATGTCTTTTAATCGGTCACGAAGCTCATATGCTTTATCAAGAACACCTTCTTTATGTTGCGCGATTGGAACAATCATCGCTTGCGTTGGTGCTACACGTGGTGGCACGACTAGTCCTCGATTATCCCCATGTACCATGATGAGCGCACCCATGATACGTGTTGACACACCCCAAGATGTTTGGTGAACATATTGTTGTTTACCTTCTTTATCTAAATACTGAATGTCAAATGCTTCAGCGAACCCTGTTCCAAGATAATGTGATGTCCCAGATTGTAAAGCACGACCATCATGCATCATGCTCTCAATAGTGAGTGTATATTCTGCACCGGCGAATTTCTCTTTCTCCGTTTTCTTACCTTTTAACACTGGAATCGCTAAGAAGTTTTCACACACGTCGGCATAGACATCGAGCATCTGTCTTGTTTCATGTTCAGCTTCCTCTTTCGTTGCATGACATGTATGACCTTCTTGCCAGAGAAACTCTGAAGTACGTAAGAAAGGGCGTGTCGTTTTTTCCCAGCGAACGACATTCGCCCATTGGTTATATAATTTCGGTAAATCACGATAGGAATGGATATTTTTTGAGTAATATTCACCGAATAACACTTCTGATGTCGGGCGAACGACGATGCGTTCCTCTAGCTCCTCGTCACCACCATGAGTGACCCAGGCAACTTCAGGGGCGAACCCTTCAATATGATCTTTTTCTTTTTGCAGCATACTTTCAGGGATAAATAGTGGAAAATACACATTTGTATGACCTGTTTCTTTAAATTGACGGTCAAACTCTGCCTGAATATTTTCCCAAATGGCATATCCATATGGTCTAATAATCATTGTTCCACGAACTGGGCCATAATCGACGAGTTCAGCTTGTTTAACAACATCTGTATACCATTGACTGAAATTTTCTTCCATCGCTGTAACCTTTTCAACAAAGTCCTTGTTCTTTTTACTCATTTCGAGCACACCTTTCTGTTCATTTTTAAACACAAAAAAACCTCCATCCTGAAGGGACCGAGGCTTGGTGGTACCACCCTTATTTGCAATATAACGTCACAAGTGACATTGCACACTTCATTAGATAACGGTTATTAACCGCGCCAATCTTCGAGCATTTGCCTTTCTGATGGCGAACTCAAAGGCAGGTTCCAATTTACCACTTTGGAAAGTTGCACCGACCCTTTCCTCTCTAAGAAAGTGTATAAACTGTACTTATCCTTCTCATCGTTTCATATATTGCTTTTTTGATGGCGTCACATATCGATTGTGTTCATCACCGAAGCCATGCATACTTTGATTATACTATACATTTTACAAAATACAATGGCAAGTAAAATAACAAAAAACATCTGTCATTAAAATGTTTTTTCATATAATGAAAAAGGTGTCCCTTCAATGTCGACTGTCTTTTTAAACATATATCCAGCTTGACGATAAAATTCGTTTAAAACTTGATTTCCGCCCACACAGTCAAGGCGAATCAAGCCATTCGTTACTGATAGGTTTTTTTCTATCCACGATAAGAGCTGCAAACCGATTTGTTGGTGACGATACGTTGGGTGGACTGCTAGACGATGTAAATAAAACGCATCATCATTTCGCTCTCCCCAAAGGGCTTGATCCCATTCGCTTTGATCTTGTGATAAATTAAACGTCGCTACAAGTTGCTCCTCATTAACAACAATATATGTCGCTCCTTCTACCACGGCTGCTTCTACTTCTAAAATAGCTTGACGATCAAGGAGATATTCCCATTGATGAACTCCTTTTTGTTTTAGAATCTGAGCAATATCGTAAAGCATTTGATAAACAGATTGAACATCTTCGAGCGTCGCTTTTTTGATTGTAAATGTATTAAATTGATCTATTCGAAAAATAAATGACATGACATTTACCTCCACTTCTTCATCGTATACGTTGATTTTAACATGTTATGAGTGATCTGTTGGTATTTATTATTATTTTGCTTATATAATAGTATGAGACGGGGGTGACAAGTTGAACGCTGTTAATATTATTGAACAATTAAAGAAACGAAAACGATCAATGATTGGGGGAGAACAATTAAAAAAGTCAGCTGTCTTAATTCCTCTCATTGAAAAACAGGACGGTATTCATATCTTATTTGAAGTCCGCTCGATGATTTTGCGTAGTCAACCAGGAGACATTTGCTTCCCAGGGGGGCGAAAAGATAGAGAAGATCCGAGCCCATTACATTGTGCCATCCGTGAGACATCTGAAGAACTTGGTGTTAACGCCTCTGACATAAAAGATGTCGCACCACTTGACTATTTTATTCCAGATATGGGGCGAATCATCTATCCATTTGTTGGGAGAATTACCGAGAATCATAAACTAAAACCAAATCAAACTGAAGTAGCGGAAGTTTTCACTGTTCCATTAGACTACTTTTTAAATACAGAACCAAAGAAGTATAAAGTGAATTTCCAAGTTATTCCTGAAAAGAATTTCCCGTATCACCTCATTACAGGGGGAAAAGATTATCAGTGGAGAACACCAAAAATAGACGAACTTTTCTACCAGTACGATAATCGCGTCATATGGGGACTAACAGCACGGATTTTAAAGCATTTTATTGATCTCATTAAACATGAATGAAGTCCAGCCAGCGATTTCTTCTAATATGAACGTGCGCATGAACAATAATAAGGCGAATCGTAGCCACATAACAATAGCAGCCTGAATTGATCGAATCAGACTGCTTTATTTTTTTGTATCTTATGAAACAACTTCGCCACCGAGTACGTTTTTTACATGTTTCAAAGCAAAGTCATGGCCAACAGCATTAAAGCTTGCTACCCCTTTTTGGTGAACGACAATTTTAAATCCTTTATTATAAGCATCAATCGCCGTATGGAGAATGCAAATATCCGTACATACACCAACGAGATGCACTTCTTCGATGCCACGTTCTCTTAATTTTATTTCAATATCCGTTCCAGCAAACGCACTATACCTTGTTTTATCCGTGTAATACACATTTGATTTATCTTTATGTTTTTCATAAACATCGGCAAGCTTTCCGTACAGCTCTTTCCCTGGAGTTCCGACAATATTATGTGGTGGGAATAATTGACTTTCCGGATGATATGGATCATCTTCTTCATGAGCATCCATCGCAATAGCGACAAAATCACCCGCTTCAATAAACTCTTCTGTCACCTTAGCAATATAATCCTCTAATACTTGACCAGGTGCACCGCAAGTTAGTTTTCCATCATCAGCTACAAAGTCATAAGAATAATCGATATTTAATAACGCCCGTTTCATCATATACCCTCCCAGAAGATTGTGAAGTATTTTACAATCTAGTGATATATATAATATAACAAATTTTTTGAAATAATTCCATTCGATCATTAGTTCATAAAAAATATTTTTACAATTAAACCAAAAGAAAACACATCCTTAAAGGAATGTGTTTTATAACGTTAAACAATTATTTTAAAACAGTCGAACGCACTTTAATAGAATGTGCTTCGCCAAATTTACCAAAAGCGGCATGATACGTTGGACCGACTAAATCATTATAAGAAAAGCCATGCGCAATGGCGGTTGTAACGAAACTTTTAGCATGGTGAACCGCTTCTTCTACTGATTTGCCTTTAGCTAAATAAGCGGCAATGGCAGCAGAGTATGAGCAACCTGCACCGCTTGTATTTTTCGTATCGATTCGCGGTGCCTCAAAAGTTATTAATGTTTCCCCATCATATAAAACATCAACCGCTGGTCCGGATAAACGTCCACCTTTGACTAAGACATATTTTGCCCCTAACTGATGTAAATCAACTGCTGCTTGTTGTAAATCTTCTACTTCCTTAATTGGTCGATCATCAAGTAGGACAGATGCTTCAGGCATATTCGGAGTGATGATGGTCGCCAGTGGAATTAACCGCTCGCGAAGCATTTCAATCGCATCATCGGCCAATAGCTTTGAATCGAGCTTACCGACCATTACAGGGTCAACGACAACATGCTTCGTCCCCGCCTCACGAATCATATGAGCAACACGTTCAATAATCGAAGTCGAAAACAACATCCCCGTTTTTAGGGCATCAATCCCAATTTGCCTTTTCGCCGTGGCAAACTGGGCCTCAATCGCTTCAATCGTCATTTGATGGACATTTTTATTTGTTGTAGGATGACGGCCAACAATGGCGGTAATCACACTCATGCCGTAGACATCCAGTTCCTGAAATGTTTTTAAATCAGCTTGAATGCCAGCACTTCCTCCTGAAGCGGCTCCAGCAATCGTCATGACACGTGGTAAATCAAACATGAACAAAACTCCTTTTATATAAATTTTAGAAAATAACCGCGATGAAAAACCAAATAATCATCATGAACTGTATGATTATTTTAGCAAGTGTTCCCCCTAAAAAGCCAATTAACGAGCCTGTTGCCGCACGAATCGCTTCTTGGAAAGACCTCGCTTGAAACAATTCAACTGCAACGACAGCGATAAACGGAACGACAAGAATACCGAACGGTGGGAAGAATGATCCTATAATAACAGCAATAGCTGCTGTGTTTTCTCCTAACTTACTTCCTCCAAAACGTTTTACGAAGTGACGATTAGCAATGATATCAGCTAAAAATAACACCACCGTAAACACAATCATCATTGTCCAAAACAGCCAACCTAATTCAGTTGAATTGATTTTAAAATGGTACACTAAAAAGCCGACCCAAATCAATAATGATGAAGGAAGAATTGGAAAGACTAATCCGATAAAACTTACGATAAATAATAGAATAATGAGTATCCAAAGATAAATATCTGCCATCTTTACACCTTCTGTTTTTTAAGAGTTTGGTCTTAGAGGAAGTTCCTACTCTTTACTTCAGCCACTTTCTTTTGGAGTTTGCGCCGAGTCGGAACCTCTACTCCTCGTCCTGTTGGTCCTATCTTTAATGATAGGCTCCTCTTATTCTTTGTTCAACTTTTCTTTTTTAGTCACAAAGGCATTTACATAGACTTTTCTCTTACCTATTCTTACACTAAAGATAATAAATAAAGGATGTGAATAACATGATAATAAAAGGAATTCACCATGTATCAGCAATTACTGCACACGCTAAAGGAAATTATCATTTTTACACTGATATTCTCGGATTACGACTCGTAAAAAAAACGATTAACCAAGACGACCCTTCCGTCTATCATTTGTTCTATGCCGATGAAATGGGAAATCCCGGAACCGATTTAACCTTCTTTGAACTTCCATATGCCGGGAAAACGATGCACGGAATCTCAAGTATCTCAACAACATCATTGCGTGTGTCAGAAGATAAAGCTCTCAACTACTGGTTAGACCGCTTTAATCAGCATGGTGTCTCGCATCAAGGCATCTCAACTCAAGGTAAACGAAAAGCGCTCTATTTCCAAGACCCAGAAGGCCAAAGACTCGCCCTCGTATCTGATGAAAATAATGATGGTGTGCCTGGTGGGACACCATGGAAGCATAGCCCTGTACCCGCGCAATATGGCATTCGTGGTCTCGGACCTGTCCGATTAACAGTAGCTGATAAGCAGCCTACTGAGCATATTTTGACAAACATATTAACGTTTAAATTAGTCGACCAATATCCTTCTCATATAAAAGGTAATGAAGATATTTACGTTTTTTCAACGGGTAAAGGAGGTACAGGGGCAGAAGTTCATCTTGAAGTGCGTACCGATTTACCTCGGGAACGCCTTGGACGCGGTGGGGTTCACCATGTTGCCTTTCGGGTTGAAGATGAAGCAGAACTGGCTCAATGGCGTCACTTATTAACTGAAAAGAGAGTTGCCAATTCTGGTATTATCGATCGTTATTATTTTAAAGCACTCTATTTCAGAGAACCAAATGGAATCTTATTTGAGCTATCAACAGATGGACCAGGGTTTGCAACCGATGAAGACCCTGAATGTCTAGGAGAATCACTTGCTCTCCCTCCGTTTTTTGAAGATCGCCGAAAGGAAATAGAAGCGAATCTCGAACCTTTAGATACAACAAATCATAAATAGATGCAAAAACCCGCTTCAAATATTTGAAGCGGGTTTGCTACCTACTTGTTATCTTCACCTTCATCATCAGTTAGTGTAGGATGGGGGTCGACCTCATGCTTATATGAATATGCTTTAGAAATTAATACTAATGAAATAATTAGGATGATCACAACGATGGCAATCATACCGATGATATAATAAGTCACTATCTCTTCTCCTTTTATTACTATAAATCTTCCCCGATAATGCGAACTTCACGTTCGAGCTGAACACCAAATTTCTCTTTTACTGTCTTTTGAACATGATGGATTAAATCAATGTATTCCTGGGCGGTGGCTCCATTTTTATTAACGATAAAACCCGCATGCTTTGTCGATACTTCTGCTCCACCGACTTGTGTCCCTTGCAAGCCACTATCTTGAATTAATTTCCCAGCGAAGTATCCAGGTGGGCGTTTAAATACACTACCACATGACGGATATTCTAATGGCTGCTTCGATTCACGTTTAAATGTTAAATCATCCATGATAGCTTTAATCCCATCATAATCGCCATGCTTAAGATGAAATGTCGCTTCTAAAACAATATAGCCGTTCGTTGGGATATTACTTGTACGATAAGATAAATCTAATTCCTCTGCTGACAATTTAATTAGCTCGCCTTCTTTCGTCACAACAAGTGTATGAGCGAGAACATCCTTTATTTCGCCACCATATGCTCCAGCATTCATATAAAGGGCTCCTCCAACAGAACCTGGAATCCCACAAGCAAATTCTAATCCGGTAAGATGTGCCTCTAATGCCTTTCTTGATGCATCAATAATGCGTGCCCCACTAGCTGCAACGAGAGTCGATCCATCTGTACGAATCTGATTTAATCGATGGAGATTCATAACAATACCACGTATACCGCCATCTTTAACGATTAAATTTGACCCATTTCCTAACAATGTGAATGGAACTTGTTCTTGATTGGCAAGTTTCACAACTTGTTGTACTTGTTCATATGTTTCTGGAGTGACGAAGAAGTCGGCTTTTCCTCCTAAACGTGTATATGTGTGTTCTTTTAAGTATTCATCGACTAACACGTCTTTCTTGGGAAGAATCGCAACCAATTTATTATATAAATCATGATTTACCATGCTACTCAGTCCTTTAAGTATATACTTCAATCCAAACTAAAAATTATCCTATGATTATTATTGTACGAAAAAAAAGCGTGCCTTTCCACTAACAATCATATGTCAAAGCGATACAATTCATCACATCAGCATATGACAAAGTCCCTTTATCTGTACCTATCTATCATCCAATCACTACATACATATGAAACAGCACTGCATTCGACAGTGCTGTTTCATTTATAATTTCTCTTTTATTTTTGCCGTTTCTTTTAATTCTTTAATTTTCTTCTGTAGTTCTTCTTGTTGTTTACGTTGGGAAATTTGTTCCTTTAAAACACCTTCTATTTCATCATATGTTGGTAAATTCTCATCATCTTTCTTTAAGTCATCATAAAGCGCTTTTGCTTCTTTATCTGAAACTTTAACTGGAATTTCTTTCTCAACATACTTCATATAGACTAGGCTATACATAATTTGTTCTTTAAAAGAATCCTCTGTCAGCTGGAATTGTTTTAAATAATCGTCTAATTGCTCACCATTTTCCTCTTTTAGCTTATTAAACTCCTCTTCAACTTCCTCTTCAGTCACATGAATCCCTTTCACTTCTGCTTCTTGACGCATCAATTCATGGGCAATTAATTCGTCTAATGTATCATTCTTAAGTGCTTCTCGGTCCTCAATATCTTGTCCAAACTGATGACGCTTCATTTTTGTCTGTATATAAAGCGAGTTATAATATTGACCTGTCATTTTATGATTATTAATTTCAGCAACAACTTTATCATCAGCGACTTTCTCTTCTTCAGAGATTGTCAGCTCATCACTTTGTTTTGCTTTCTCATCATCTTTTTTTTGCTCACCACATGCTGTCAGGGTTATTAGTAAAGCACATATCATGAGCCCGATTGATATTGTTCGTAAATTTTTCATTCATTAAAGCCTCGTTTCATTCTATAATACCTTTATTGAAACATAGGAATTGAACACAAGTCAACTTATGGGTATTCACAGACCTAGGCATTTCTTTCCAAATTCCTACACGTAAAAAGCCCCCTAAAAAGGGAGCTTTTCTATATTAAAAAAGGGGGGTATTTTTTTACTTAATACTTGCTTCTATTTCTGAAATCATTTTCTCGACAGAAACGAGTCCGCCACCAGATAAGTACCAAATTTCTGGGTCAAGATAGACAATGCGGTCGTTTTTATATGCTTTTGTCTTTTGAACAAGTTTATTTTCAACAACTTGTTTTGCAGATGATTCGCCGCCAACGACAGCACTACGGTCAACTACATATAGAATATCTGGATCATGTTCAACAACGTATTCAAATGACACAGTCATGCCGTGTGTTGAAGCCTCAATATTTTCATCGACTGCTTTAACACCAAATTCATCATGGATTAGACCGAATCTTGATTTTGATCCATATGCGCTAATTTGATCATCGTTTGATAAAACGATAAGTGCTTTTTCTTCTTGTGATTTTACTTTCTCTTTTAATGTCTCAGCATGCTCTTCAATCGCTGTAACTGCCTCATCAACTTCATCTTGATTATCAAAGATTTTTGCAATGACATTCATATTCTCTTTAAATGACTCCATGTAACGGTCTGGTTCAACACCTAAATAGACAGTTGGTGCAATTTTATTTAATTCTTCATAAACGTCTGTTTGACGTGAAGAAATAAAGATTACATCCGGATTAATTTCACTGATTTTATCAAAATCAGGCTCTTTTAAACTACCGATATTCGCATAGTCATCACTTGTATATTTATCTAAATACTTCGGAATGACACTGCTTTGTGCGACACCTGCTACATCAATACCAAGTTTATCTAAAGTGTCTAAAATACCATAATCAAATACGACAACGTTTTTCGGGTTTTTTGGCACATCGGCTTTACCTAGTTGGTGTTCAATTGTCATCTTTGTGTCTTCGGATTTGGTAGCTGTTTTATCTTCTTGTTTATCTTTACTATCTCCACAAGCTCCCAATGTGAAAGCTAATAATGCGATGATTAAAATCGTGATATATTTTCTCATGACGACTTGACTCCTCTTTTCACTTCATTTATTTTCTGTCACTAATGTTGCCGTTTACTGTTGGATAGCCATATTAATAAAAATGGCTCCCCCTTCTTTATGGTTTACTTCATGGACATTCTAAGGTAAACTTAATGTATCGACGTGCCTCTGTACGATTTATCTTATGATCGTACAGAGGTCTTTTTTTATTTTTATTAATAATGGCTCTCCGCATCCTGTGCAACATTAGTGATCAAAAATAAACACAAATTCGTTGATTATTTACCTCTTTAATATCAATATCCATTTCATAGATTTCTTTTAATACACAGCTGTCAATAACATCACATGCTTGACCTTGTTTGACAATTTTGCCATCTTTAAGTGCAACAATATGATCGGAATAACATGAAGCAAAGTTAATATCGTGGATAACGATAACGACCGTCTTATCAAGTTCATCGACAAGTTGGCGAAGAATCTTCATAATTTGCACAGAATGACGCATATCTAAGTTATTCAGTGGTTCATCAAGCATAATATATTCTGTGTCTTGAGCGATTACCATGGCAATATGGGCTCTTTGGCGCTGCCCTCCACTTAATTCATCTAAGTATTTATTTTGAATCTCTTCCAATTCCATATATCTAATAGCTTGATCAACGATTTCCCAATCATCCTTTTTCAATCGTCCTTTGGAATAAGGAAAGCGTCCAAAGGAAACGAGCTCACGAACAGTTAATTTTAATTGGATGGAATTAGACTGCTTTAAGATTGAAATCTTCTTTGCAAGGTCGTTATTTTTGACCTTATCAATATTTTCTCCATCAATTGCGATCAGACCTTCATCTTGAGCAATTAAGCGTGTAATCATTGACATCAATGTACTCTTACCTGCTCCATTCGGACCAATAAAAGATGTAATCGTGCCTTTTTCAATCGTTAAAGACACATCATCGATGACTTTTTTATCGTGATACGATTTTGATAGACGTTCTACCTTTACCATGATCGATTCTCCTTTAACAATAAATAGATGAAGTAAATACCACCAATAAAGTTAATGATGACGCTTATCGGGGTCTGGAACACAAAAATCTTCTCCACAATTAACTGCCCACCAATTAGAGCAATAATACTGATTAATGCTGATCCCATAATAATATACTTATGTCGGAATGTTTTTAAAAATTCATAGGCCAAGTTTACCACTAACAATCCTAAAAATGTCATTGGACCAGTTAAAGCTGTCGCTATAGAAATCATGATGGCAACAATGACTAATAAGTGTTTAACAACATCGTTATATGGAACACCTAAATTAATCGATAAATCCTTCCCTAAAGCGAGTACATCTAAATATTTGGCATAGCGCCAAAAGTAAAGCATGACAAGAAAAATAAGTACTACAGATAAGTAGACAAGATTCGTATTGACGTTGTTTATACTAGCAAACATTTTATCTTGAGCAATCATAAATTCATTCGGATCAATTAATACTTGCATAAATGATGTTGCACTATTAAAAAACGTTCCTAATATAAGCCCTATTAATAACAGAAAATAGACATTACTATCCTCACCTCTAAATAAAATCCGATAAAGTATGAGTGAGAATAGGACCATCGCTATAATAGATATTACATAATTAATATTACTGTTCATCATGACAAGTGAATGAGATCCAAATAAATAAATCATGACTGTTTGCACAAGTAAGTATAATGAGTCTAACCCCATGACACTTGGTGTTAATATTCGGTTATTCGTTATCGTCATAAAAATCGTTGTCGCAAAAGCAATTGCCCCACCTGAGATAATGACGGCTATCACTTTAACAATCCGTCGCGGTAAGATGTAGTCGATATTTCCAGATAAGCCGTAAAAAATATATAAACATGTCAATAGTAAAGCAACAAGGAATAAGATGACTGTTTTCTTTTTATAAGCCATATTTCTTTCTCCTTAGTAACAGATAAAGGAACATCGCACTTCCTATGACACCTACTGTTAGGCTAATAGGTATTTCATATGGATAAATAACGATTCTGCCTATAATATCACAAACGAGTACAAATACCGCACCTAAAACCGCTGTATGTGTGAGACTTTTTTTCAAATGATCGCCTTGATAGATTGTTACGATATTTGGAATGATTAATCCTAAAAATGGAATGACGCCAACTGTTAAAACAACAGATGCTGTAACAAGAGCAACAATCATTAAACCTAGATTGACAACTTGACGATAGTTTAATCCTAAATTCTTAGCGAAATCTTCTCCCATACCTGCGATGGTAAATTTATTAGCAAACAAAAAGGCTAAAGCTAAAATCGGGATACTAATAAACATTAATTCATATTTGCCACTCATAATCATTGAGAAATCACCTAACATCCAGGAACTTATATTCTGAATGAGATTATTTTTATAAGCGATGAACGTCGCCATTGAACTAATTATGTTCCCAAACATTAATCCTACAAGCGGGATGAAAATCGTATCTTTAAACTTGATTTTCTCAAGTAGTTTCATAAAGATAAACGTCCCTGCTAATGCAAATAAGAAAGCAATCGACATTTTTACTAATGGGCTTGCTGATGTAAACATTAACATAGCAACGAGTATGCCTAGTTTTGCTGAATCAAGTGTTCCCGCTGTTGTCGGTGAAACAAAGCGGTTACGACTTAACTGTTGCATAATTAAACCGACGATACTCATGCTCATCCCAGCTATTAAAATACTAATCAAGCGCGGGATACGACTATGCCATAAAATATCTCTTTGATCTGCTGTCAGTGAAAATATATCTTTCAATGACAAATCAGATACACCAACAAATAGCGATGTAATTGATAAAACGATGAGTGATATGATTAAATAACGTAGTTTCAAAGTATCCCTTCTTGCTCTGTAGGAAGTTTTCTGATTCTTCTTAATCGACAACCGTTTAAAGTATGTCTAATCTATTGATAATGAGAGTCATTCTCAATTAGTGGCTAAATTGATTATAGCATAGTCAATTATTTCGTCAACCGTTTTCATGAAAATTGCTTTAAATTTGTAGTCGCCGTCACATTTTGTTCAAAATTTATTAATGAGAACGATTTGAGAATAAAAAAAGCCGGCATATAGCCGACTCTTTTTATTCGTCTTCTTTTCTTTCGACAACACAGCCTTCATCCGTACAATAACTTGTCTCAGAATGATTTGGTGTGATTGTTTCTAGTGAAGACTTACGATTGTGTCTTCTCCATACCTCTTCTAATACTTCTTTAAATACCTGAGTTGGCTGTGCACCTGAAACAGCGTATTTTTCGTCAAATACAAAAAATGGTACGCCTTGTACCCCAATTTCACGGGCAACAGCTTCTTCTTCACGAACATACTTTGAATGTTTGCTTGATTCAAGCATAGTCAATACTTCTTCAGCGTCTAAGCCGATTTCGCATGCCAATTCTTTTAAAACATGGTGGTCACTTATTTGCTTTGATTCTGTGAAATAAGCAGCAAATAGGCGTTCAGCCATTTCCTTGCCCTTTGCTTTCTTCTCAGCATATTTAACGAGGCGATGAGCATCAAATGTATTTCCATGTTGAATAGAATCAACCCGATACTCTAAGCCTGCTTCTTTTGCTTGTTGGACCAATTGCTGAACAGATTGTTTTGCCTGTTCGACAGTCATACCATATTTATTGACTAACAACTCATAATATTTCTTGTTTCGGATTGGTTTGGCCAAAGGATCTAATTCGTAACTTTTGAATTCAATCGTAATCTCGTCTTTGAATTCGAAGTCATCGAGTGCCATTTCCAACCGACGTTTCCCTATATAACAGAATGGACAAGCGAAATCTGACCAAACTTCTATTTTCATCATGTCACCACCTCTTATCTTTCATGTATTTTAGCATAGAGGAGCGTCATTTTATATAATTGTGCTTACAAAATGTGATGAATCTTAATCTACCAATTTTACACTATTGATATAGGAAAAACGTTTTCCATATGACTATCAATAATAATCTATACAGTTACGAATGATTCATACATATTAAAAAAACTCTCATAAGTCACTATTTAGACTTATGAGAGCTAAATTATTATTCCATAAGTGATTTACCCATAATTTCAACACGATTCGTCTGCTTCAGTTCAGTTAAATTCTTCGCTCCGATACCGAACATCGTAATTCTTAATTCTAATTCAATTTGCTCCATCACTTGTAATACGGATTCAACTGATTCTGTAGCCGCTTGTAGTAAAGTACGGGCGAAACCAATGATATCGGCACCTATTGTCAATGCTTTCGCTGCATCATGTCCTGTTTTCATCCCACCACTTGCAACAATTGGAATATCTGGTAATTGGCTACGGACAGATACAATACAATCTTTCGTCGGAATACCCCATTGATTAAATGCTTCAGCTGCTGCTTTTCGTAAAGGATCTTTGGAGCGAAGTTTTTCCACTTGACTCCAAGATGTTCCTCCAGCTCCAGCAACATCGATATAAGCAATACCAACATCTGCTAATTGCTTCGCCAGTAGCCCATCAATACCGAATCCCACTTCTTTAACCCCGACAGGAACATGTAATTCCTTACATATAGATTCAATTTTTGGTAATAGCCGTTCAAAGTTAATATCGCCTTCATCCTGAAAGACCTCTTGTAATGGATTTAAATGCAGGACTAATGAGTCTGCTTCGGTCATATCAACGATGCGTTTCGCCTCGTCTATACCGTATCCATAATTCAGTTGCACAGCTCCTAAATTAGCTATAAGAGGGGCATGTGGGGCTTGCTTTCGAATAAGAAATGAATCTTGATAAGCTTCACTTTCGAGTAAAGCTCTAGTTGAACCTAAAGCAATCGCCCAACCGCGTTCTTCTGCTGCTATAGCAAGATTCTGATTGATCCGAGCAGCTAATTTTGACCCTCCAGTCATCGAGCTGACTAAAAATGGTGTCTTTATTTGCTTTCCTAAAAAGGTCGAATCGATTTCAATGTCATTAAAATTAATTTCTGGTAATGCATTATGAATAAATGAAATGCCCTCTAACCCTGTTGACTTATTTACACCTTCAACTTGATCGGTTAAACAAAGGCGAATATGCTCTGTTTTTCGTTTATTAATTCCGGATTCTGACATTTTTTCACTTCCTACACACATATTTGAAAAAAGGTTGATTCGCATCTTAAAAACTTTGGCACCATCTGTTTCGTAACTACATGATACCAAAAAAATATACAAATTAAAAAACATACAAGAAAACACCGATTACCCTCCCTTATTTGTGAAAGTAATCGGTTCATCCTACCTTTTTCCTTGACGATTCAACATATATCTTAGAGGTAGAGCTGAAATAATGATAATAAGCAAAGCCGGTGGTGCAGCTAAGTGATACAGTGCTTCACTCGCCTCTACCCAAATACGAACGGCCATTGTATCGTATCCAGGTGGACGCAGTAAGAGTGTTGCCGGAAGTTCCTTAATCGAACTGACGAAGACGAGCGCACCACCCGCTAAAATACCTGGCCAAATAGTTGGAAGAATAACACGAAACATGACCTTCCATGGGGGGGAACCTAAACTTCGCGCTGCTTCATCAATTCGTGGCGAAATTAAACTAAGTGATGCTTCTTGTGCCTGCATCGCTTGTGGTAAAAACCGAATGACAAAAGCAATTACGATTAATAAAAATGAATTATATAGTGGCGTTTCATTAAATACAAAAATGATTCCTAGAGCGACGATTACACCTGGTAAGGCATAACCCGAATATGATAGTTTCTCAATTCCTGATGAAAGAGCAGACGGATAGCGTGACTTTAAGTAAACGATTGGTAATGCGAGTAACATACTCAATAAAGCCGCTAACCCTGAAACTTTCAAGCTATTCAAAGCATACATCCAAAATTTACTATTAAGCGCTCCCTCTTGCCAGCCGATCATCGACCAATAAATTAATACGAGAATCGGTAATGCAACCGCTAAAATAAATATAACAACTAAAAATCCTATCGCAGCCCATTTCCATTTCCCTAATGGAACAGGATCAGGTCGATTATAAGCACCTGTTGCTGATTGTGAATAGCCACCTTTTCGATGTACTCGTGCTTCAATCCATAGAATGATTAATGTTAATGCGACAAGCACAACACTTAATACGGTTGCTGATAAATTGTCATAGCTTCCCATTTGATAATATATCGCCGAGGTAAATGTCATATACCGAAGCATTGCGATTGCTCCAAAGTCTGACACAACATAAAGCGCAATTAAAATAGCACCTGCACCAATCGCCGGGCGAAGTAAAGGCATATTTACTTTCCAAAAAACTTGCCACATATTCATCCCTTGTGAACGAGCAACTTCTTCATAATTTCGGTTCATCCGTCTCATTGCCGCACTAACAATTAAATAAACATACGGATATGTGAACATCGTTAATACGAAAAAGATTCCCCAAAACGTATACATATCAAACGGATAATCTCCAGGAAGCCATGCAGACTTCTCCCATACTTCCCGTAACCAGCCACGCGGCCCTAGAACAATTAAGTAAGCTACCGCACCAACATATGGTGGAATGACGAGTGGTAATGCCACGATCCATGACCATGTTTTTCGACCTGGTAAATCAGTTCGCTGTACAAGCCATGCTAATGTTACACCAATTGTAACCGCAACGAATGTCACGAGAAACGTTAGGCTAAGCGTATTCCATAATAATTCAGGAATACGACCATCCAATAATTTAAGCCACCGTTCTTTACCCGCAAAAAAAGAACGAATCATGACATACAATAATGGAACAGCCATCAATAAGGCCGTTACTAAAGCAATAAATAGTAAAATTCCTGCTTGACGATTTTTCCGCCATAAATGGCGCCATGACAAATGCGAAAAAGCTGAGGGAAAAACTCCCTCAACTTGTCTAGAATCTATTAATTTATCTTGTTGTTCTCTCTTATGTTTATTCATCCCTACATGCACCAACATATCTAACTAGCTGTATATTTTACTCTATAACTCCATTATGCCTGAAGCAAAGTCAGAATACTAGTCCGACACTTAGCTTCCAATTTCTAGGTCAAGGCCTGATTTTTCAATTAATGCACGTGTATCTTCCCATACATCTCCTAGATCCCGTAACGGCATATCGGAAACTTTATAATCTGAAATCTTCTTCGCTTCATCTACTGCTTCAACAGATGGATTAATCGGTACTTCCATTGAAGCATATGAGAATTCACGTTGATTCTCAGGTAACATAATCCAATCTAGGAATGCTTTTGCATTCTCTTCATGTGGCGCATGATTAATAAAACCTACACCAGCAGCATTTACAAATGCACCCATATCCTTTTCATCTTGATCTGGATAAATGACACCAACATTATTATCAGTTGGCTCATTCAATTGTTGATGGTAATAATAATTATTAACAAGGCCAAATTTAACCTCGCCAGAACCGACAGCTCTGCGAATATCACCATGTCCATCGGTAATAACAGCCGCATTTTCTTTAACCTTTGTTAACCATTCGAGTGTTTCGTCATCTCCCCACTCATTGCGTAATGCAGACACATGGGCAATCATACTACCATTTCCACCGCGCGTTATCGCGAATGTATCTTTCCATTTATCATCTGCTAACTCTGCCATTGTTTTGGGCATCTCATCTTCTGTTATCTCATCTTTGTTATACATGAATACGCGTGTACGAGCAGATAATCCATACCAAGAATTATCTTCGGCGCGGTATTTTTCCTCAATGGATTCTATACCTTCTGCGTCATATCCTTGAAGAAAACCATTTTGTCTAAGATGTTCTAATGCACCGATATCATTTGAAATTAATATATCAGCATGGGCATTCTCGCCTTCTTCTTTAATTTTATTTATTATCTCATCTTTACCACTAAGCAGTTTAACCTCAATACCTGTATCTTCTTTAAATTTATCTAAAAGTGGTTCCATAAACTTTTCATTTCGTGAAGAATAGACGACAAGTTCTCCAGCGTTTTTTACTTTTTCACCTGAATCTGTTCCGTCTTTTTGATTAGCGTTATCGTTATCTCCGCTGCACGCAGCAATCAATAATAGCAGTGCAACTGATAGAGCGATTATCGTATATCTTAGTGTCTTTTTCATCACTGTTTCCTCCTATGTTTTAACTTCATATGCTCATCATCATTCTACTGATAATGATTATCAGCGTCAAACACAATATACTTCTCTTCTTTCTAGTATGGCCTAATTCATTCAAAAACGGTGATAAATCGGCAAAATTTCGTTCTACGATTTACACTTGAATGCAGTTAAGTCTTTTGATAAAGCATAAAACAAGGGAAGAAACAGGTACCTGTTTCTTCCCTTGTTTGGCTTTAGTATTCATATCATTCGGCAACTAATGCAACTAATTCGGGTGTAATATCAAACGAGACAGAATGACCGATTTCAATATCTTTTTCAATTGGTGCATATATCAGCATGAGCCGCTCATTCTGTTTATTATCGTTTAGCTGTACAAATAATTCTTGATACTCTCCACTATAAACAACACGTACAACTTCACCTTGATAACGACCTTCCCCATTCTCCTCTAAGCGACAGGCTTCTGGACGAATGGATACAGTCACATCATCTATAGTCGGTTCTGTTTTTTCCGGCAAGCAAACACGCCCGATTCCTGTATCAACATGCTTTAAATCATCAGCTAATTTCCCTTGAATTAAGTTTGTTTTACCAACGAATTGCGCCACAAAACAATTCGTTGGGCAGCGATATAAATCACGTGGCTGTGCAACTTGTTGAATGACACCATCTTTCATCACGACAACACGATCCGACACAGCAAAAGCGTCTTTTTGATCATGTGTAACAATAATCGCTGTCGTATTCGCCTTCTTTAAAATTCCTGCAATATCATGGCGCATCTTTTCACGTAAGCCCGCATCTAAATTACTAAAGGGCTCATCCATTAAGACAACATTCGGTTTCGGGGCAAGTGCGCGAGCAAGAGAAACACGTTGTTGTTGACCACCTGAGAGTTCATTGGGGTAACGTTTTTTAAATTCAGCTAGTCCGACGAGTTCAAGAACTTCATTAACACGCTGTCTCTTATTACCTAGTCGCCATTTATTTAACCCGAAAGCAACATTTTTCTCTATCGTTAAATGAGGGAAAAGCGCATAATCTTGAAATACCATACCGACTCCACGTTTTTCAGGTGGAATGAATGTTTTTTCATCATACATCACTTTTTCCTCGATTTTAATACGTCCTTCTGTTGGCTGTTCAAAACCAGCAATCATACGTAATACCGTTGTCTTTCCACAACCACTTGGACCAAGCAATGTGACAATTTCACCTTTTTGAATTGATAAATCCAAGCGGTCAACAGCCGGAATTGCTGCGTTTGAGAAGACCTTCTGTATCTTTTCCAATTGGATAAAACTCATTTCATTTCCCCCTACAGGTGCTCGCTTTTATCCCATTAATTATTGAATTGAGAATCATTTTCATTCAAAGAAAGTATATCAAAACAGGGCCTACTACGTCAATGAACTGGCCTTTAATGACAAGGTTTGCCCTAGCTTTGGTATATATAATTTATCTTTATTTATATTTCGGCGTTCCCATTCATTAAAAAGGCGATTTAATGCTTCTTCTGGTGTATCATCCGCTAACATAAACGCACCGTAATGAGTAGGGATCATATAAGTTGCTCTCGTATCTAGAAATGCTTGTACCGCTTCTTCAGGACTAACATGCTGACGATGCATAAACCACTCGGGTTCATAAGCACCAATAGGCATTAATGCATAATCAAGTTTAAAGCGCTCGCCAATCTCAGCAAACCCTCTAAAATAACCACTATCCCCTACAAAATATATAGAAGGTACTCTTTCACCTTCTATCACCCAACCACCCCAATGGGAGGTATTTGTATCAAACAACGTTCGCTTCGTCCAGTGCTGGGCAGGGACAAAAGTGAATACTAAATCTTTTAGGCGAAATGATCCCCACCAACTGAATTCTGCGACATGCTCTATCCCCCGTTTTGTAAACCACTTTCCTAATCCAGCTGGTACGAGAAAAAGGGGATTACCAGGTAGTTGATAAATCGTCTGTTGATGTAAATGGTCATAGTGACTATGTGAAATAAGGACGACATCTATCGGAGGTATATCTGCAAGTGGGATGCCGGGCTGTGTGAGTCTTTTATATGTAAATAATTGTTTCGCCCACACGGGGTCTGTAATCATATTCAGTCCATTAAGTTGAATTAAAAATGTGCAATGTCCAATCCATGTGATGGTTGGCTCTGTCCGATTTGTTTGTAGATTTGTGATTTCAGGTTTATCAACAAGAGGTACCTGAAACGACATATCCTTCTGCTTTTTCATCCGCTCCTTGAACCAGAGTAATAAATCTCGCCATGAGTTATTGACTTGGATATTGTCTTGGTTTTTAAAACGCTTTTTCTTCATAAAATCTTCCTTTTATACAGCCATTTTTAAACTTAATAAGAAGTTTTCCCAAAAACATTAATTTTAATAGGCGTTTTATACATCCCTCTTTTATTATATCGAATGAGAATTTAAATTATTTATTATCGAAAAATAATAATTAAACATTTTATAATTTTAAGTCGATATAAATAAAAACACCTAGAATTAGCACTAAATCAGTGTAAGATTCACTGCTTTATTGATGGATATATTCCATAAATGGATTTCCAAAGTAATAGATAACAACAGACAAGGGGACAGGGGGACTTAGATTAATGGCAAAACGAAAGCGGCAGGGGAATAAAATTAATGTGAATTTTCTGAAATGGAATAATTATTCAATTGGAAGAAAATATGTAACCGTTTTCTTCCTGACAGCGTTCTTTTTTATGGTGGCTGGTGTTATTGTGTTTATTCAAATGTTCCAGGGCAACAAGAGCTTAGAAGACGTAGAAATAACAAGTTCACTCGTCAGTGACATGTCAGAAATGGCGGCTATTATTCAGACGAAAGATGTTCAGATATCCGATTTTTTATTAACGAATAGTAAACGTTATATCGAGGCATTTGAACAATATCAGGCTGAATTAGATCAATTGACTAAAAAAATAAAACCACAATTACAAACTAAAACACAACAAACTACCTTTCACAATATTGTTGAAAATGATGCACGAGTAAATGAGATTTTCTTTGACGAAGTGCTAAAGTATGTCGAAATGAAGAGTGACTATATGGCGATGTCAACGCGAAATCAAACATCGGAATTACGGGCACATACGATTCAATTAGTCAATGAATTAATGGACCTTGTTAAAAAAGAAGAGGCTCAATCGGTAAGTAGTGCGAAACGGAATTTAACAGTGAGCACCATTGTGTTAGTTATTGCAATCCCTACCGTTGTCATTATTGGTGTTGTGTTAATGATTTATGTCAGTCGGAAGATTTCAAGTCATTTAAGACAGGTCGTTGGCATTACGTCCGAAATAGCGAAAGGTAACCTTGCCGTATCAGATATGGATTACGAGGGAAATGATGAGATTGGTCAACTAACACAGGCTTTAAATCAAATGAAAGGAAATATGACAGGAATATTATCCAAAGTGGCAAGCGCTTCAAATGTTATCACATCAAGAAGTAATGAACTTAATCAGTCCGCTAATGATATTAGAGAGGGTAGCGAACAAATTGCTACAACAATGGAAGAACTGTCTTCCGGTGCGGAAACACAGGCGGATAGTACGTCTGGATTAGCTGAAAAGATGACTGATTTCGTACAAAAAGTAACGATTTCAGAGGAAAATGGAACGGAAATCAAAGTCAATTCCAAACATATGTTACAGCTTACAAACGAAGGAACGACTCTGATGAATCAATCGGTTAAACAGATGAATCGAATTGATACAATTGTTTCGGAATCCGTGAAAAAAGTTCAAAGTTTAGATGAACAATCCAACCAAATTTCAAACCTTGTATCTGTTATCAAAGATATTTCCGAACAGACAAATTTACTTTCTTTAAATGCCGCTATTGAGGCAGCTCGTGCTGGCGAACACGGTCGTGGATTTGCTGTAGTAGCAGATGAAGTAAGGAAACTATCTGATCAAGTTGCTGAGTCAGTTAGTGAGATTACGAATATCGTTAACAATATTCAACATGAAACAGATGACGTCGTTCATTCACTCCATCAAGGATATGATGAAGTGAAATCTGGGACGAACCAAATTGAAGAAACGGGTAAGAAATTTCAAGTCATTCATTCCTCAATTACTGATATGGTAGAACGGATAAGTATTATTTCAAACCACTTACAAGATATGAGTATAACGAGTGATGATATGAATCGCTTGATTAGCGATATTGCTGCTATATCAGAGGAATCTGCAGCTGGTGTCGAGCAAGCAGCAGCGTCAGCCCAACAATCATCAAGCGCAATGGAAGAAATTACGCGCAGTGCTAGCGAATTATCCGATTTAGCTAAACAGCTGCAAGGAGAATTAAAAGTCTTTAAATTCGTCTCTTTTTTCGACCAATCCGATTAAAATGAAACCATATGGTAGCCCAAAACGTATATCAAATAAGTAAACTATTATCGATTAGGGGGTGGGTACCATGTTAGTCGTAACGACAAATCATGTCCCTGGAAAGAATATTATCGAAACGTTTGGATTGGTTAGAGGAAGTACCGTCCGTGCCAAACATGTTGGAAGGGATATTGGGGCATCCTTGAAAACACTTGTCGGTGGAGAAATCAAGGGTTATGCTGACTTAATGACGGAGGCACGAGAAGAGGCAACAAACCGAATGATCGAAGAAGCGAGACAACTAGGAGCCAATGCGGTTGTCGGAATGCGTTATCAAACATCACAAATTATGAATACAGCCGCTGAAGTTATTGCTTATGGAACAGCTGTCATCATAGATTAACAGAAACGAGGATACCTTATGAAAGGTGATCCTCGTTTTTGGTATGTGGAGATAAATAGCAATCAGCTGTATGATCATTGACCATCCCTATTGCTTGCATAAAAGCATAACAAATCACTGGTCCTACAAAGGAAAAGCCATGTCTTTTTAAATCCTGACTCATCAACTCTGACTCTTTTGTCTTTGCTGGAACATCTGCGGAGGATTCCCACTGATTTATCATTGGTCTACCTCGAACAAATTGCCAAATATACTTGTCGAAGCTTCCAAATTCCTTTTGAACATTTAGAAAAGCAAGCGCATTTTTAATGACAGAACGGATTTTCCTTTCATTCCGTATAATGTCGTCATTTCTCAGAAGACGTTGAACATCTTCTTCATTATATTGACTTATTATTTCTGGTTGAAATTGACTAAACGCCTCTTGATAATGGTGACGCCGACGTAATATCGTAATCCAACTGAGTCCTGCTTGGGCACCTTCTAAACAGAGCATTTCAAATAACAGGCGATCATCATGAACCGGTCGCCCCCACTCATTATCATGATAGTCAATATATAACGGATCATCTGTCACCCATTGACAACGTTGTTTATCAGGCACTCTTACTCCTCCTTTGTTTCTACTGGATGCTCCCCGTAGGAAATCCAATCGCTGTAGCCACCTGGATATAAGTAAACATTTTCATATCCTGCTTTTTTCAAAGCCAAAATATTAGGACATGCGGAAACACCCGAACCACAAGATACAATGATTGGGGTATCTTTTGGCAGTTTTTCGAAGTGTTGTTTTAAAGTGACATCATCTTTATATTGGCCATTAGTCATAAAAACGTCTTCCCAAAAGAAGTTTTTAGCTCCTGGAATATGGCCTGCTTTATGATAAAGTGGTTCGGTTTGCCCGAGATAACGCTCCTTGGCACGAGAATCAATTAGGATAGCGCTTTTATTTTTTAGCTTTTCCTTTAGTTCCTCAATGGTGATGGTATGTGTATATGCTTGTCTAACTTTATAGACTGTCGGTTTTTGTTTAGGAATTGTCGTCTCTAGCGGAAGCCCCGCCTCTTTCCAAGCCGTTAGTCCACCATCTAAGACAGAGATTTTTGGATGACCAATTGCTTGTAACATCCACCAAAATCGTGCCGCAGTCATATCTCGGCCATGGTCATATATGACAACAAGCGTATCAGTATCAATCCCATTCTTGCCAATTTTTTTTGCGAAGTATGTTAAATCAGGTAATGGATGAGCACCACCATGTTCACTAACAGGGCTTGATAAATCTTTATTTAAATCAAAATATATAGCACCTGGAATATGTCCTTCTTGATAAACCCTGTGTCCGTATGACTCATCCGTTAACTCAAAACGGACATCAACAACGACTAGATGCTTTTTTTCATCGAGTCTTCGCTTTAAATCTTCAACTTTTATTAAATGTGGCATTGCATGACTCCCCTTTCACCTTTGTCTCTATGTTAACAAAATTATAGTCTATAAAAAATATTTATCGAACAGGATATGATAAAATAAAATGAAACCTAGATGAGGAGTTGAATGATGTGAAAGAACAGTTAATCGAACGCTTAACAACATATGCTAAAATTGATACCCAATCGAATGAAAATAGTGAAACAACACCTTCAACAAAAGGGCAGTGGGATTTACTTCATTTACTGGAAAAAGAGTTGAAAGAGATTGGTATGGAAGACGTATCACTTGATGAAAATGGCTATCTGATGGCAACACTACCGGCAAACACAGACCGTGATGTACCTACAATTGGCTTTCTAGCCCATGTTGATACAGCAACTGATTTTACGGGAAAAAATGTCAAACCACAAATCGTCGAGAACTTTGATGGTAAAGCAATCACATTAAATGAAGACTTAGGAGTTGTCCTATCACCAGAAGACTTTCCAGAATTAGTCAATTATAAAGGCCACACATTGATGACAACAGACGGTACGACGTTACTTGGAGCTGATAACAAAGCAGGTATTGCAGAAATTATGACAGCAATGTACTACCTAATCAACCATCCTGAGATTGAACACGGGCCTATTCGTGTCGCCTTTACCCCCGACGAAGAAATTGGTCGCGGTCCTCAGAAATTTGATGTTGAGCGATTTAACGCCGATTTTGCTTATACAATTGATGGTGGGCCACTCGGAGAACTCCAATATGAAAGCTTTAATGCTGCTGCTGCAAAAATAACATTTAAAGGGGAAAACGTTCATCCAGGTACTGCGAAAGACAAGATGGTGAATGCAGGAAAGATGGCTGCTGAGTTCATTCAACAAGTTCCAGCACAAGAAGCACCCGAATATACGGATGGTTATGAAGGGTTTTATCATTTAATTTCGGTCAATGGTGACGTGGAAAAAGCTGAAGTATACTACATCATTCGTGACTTTGATAAAGCAAAATTCACTGAACGAAAAAACACGATTCAACGTCTAGTAGAAGATTTGAGAGAACAATATGGAAAAGACCGTGTCATATTAGAGTTACGTGATCAATATTATAATATGCGAGAAAAAATTGAACCCGTTAAAGAAATTGTTGAAGTGGTGGAGCAGGCGATGAAAAACTTAAATATTGAACCCATTATTGAGCCAATCCGTGGTGGTACAGATGGTTCACAATTATCATATATGGGCTTACCAACCCCGAATATTTTTACAGGTGGAGAAAATTTCCATGGTAAGTATGAATATATTTCTGTCAATAATATGGAGAAAGCGGTTAAGGTTATTGTAGAAGTTTGTCGTTTGTTTGCATTGAATCATAAATAATTTACTGATATTAATAGAATAAGGAGCGGACAAACGATGCACGCCAATATTAGAAATTTATTTTTCCTTACCATTCTTTTATGTTTCTTAACAGCTTGTGAAGAAACAGATTTAGCAAACAAATCGAAACAAGCTCCTACAGTTGAAAGCAACTCTATGCAAAAAAACGAGGAGGTTGGGAATATGACTTTACCTGATGCCCCCCTCCAAAAAGGGGATCAAGGTGACGATGTAAAGGCCGTGCAACAAGTGCTTAAAGACATCGGTTATTCAGTTATTGAGTCTGGTATTTTTGATCAAGAAACCATTTGGGCTATCACTGATATCCAACTGCAACAAGGTGACTCACTCCAATTCACTGGTTTATATGACAAAGAAATGAAAGCTGTTCTTGAGAAATGGCTCGAAAAAAATGGCGACATTCATCCCGGTGATGGTTTTAAAGAAGAAAATGGTGAGTTTAACCCTTATGAGATCCTAGCATTAGTGAATAAGAAACATATGCTTCCTGAAGATTTTGTACCGGAGGATCTCGTTGTACCTGATGTCCTTTTTCCATTTACAGAAGACTTACCAAAGAAAATGATGCGTAAACCTGCAGCCGATGCTTTAGAAAAATTATTTGTCGCCGCTGAAAAGAAAGGCTTAAATCTATTTGCGCAATCAGGTTATCGCTCATATGAACGACAAGAAGAATTGTATACAGCCTATGTCGAACGTGATGGTGAGGAAGCAGCAAATAAATATAGTGCTCGACCTGGGCAAAGTGAACATCAATCTGGATTAGCAATGGACGTGACCAGTCCCGATGTTAATTTCTTGCTTAATGAAGCTTTCGGTGAAACAGCTGAAGGTCAATGGCTAAAAGAACATTGTCATGAGTTTGGTTTTATTATTCGCTATCCAAAAGGAAAAGAATCGATTACTGAATATCAATTTGAACCATGGCATTTGCGTTATGTCGGTGAAAAAGCAGCAAAAGAAATAATGGAAAAAGAAATCACATTAGAAGAATACTTAGAAGGTCTGTCTTATTAAGAGTGGATGGTGTTGTTTTGAGTTTCCGTTCTTGGGGGCGATTTTTTTCGATATCGTTTGGACACAATTAGGGCCACTATAATCAACAAATTAACGCGTGTATCTGCAAAACAGGTACACGCATATTTTTTTATTAAAAAAGCACTACCATATGGTAGCACTCATCATTAAATACATGTTGATGGTATTACTGGGTTTGTTATCGTTTCTTTTTCTGGGACGCAATAATAGCCGACGACTTGAAAACCATATTTTCTAAGGTCACGAATACTAACATTACGAGAAATACGGTCTGATGCAATAATGGCAACTTTTTTCGTAGGAATTTGTTGATAATTTCTTCCTAGATAAGGAATTGGGATATGGGTAATCTGTGAATCTTCATCATATGCAATTTCGTTATAATCACGAACATCAATTAACGTTACGTCTTCTTCTGGCATCATTTTTTCTAAACGTTTAACCCCAGGGACAGGTACATAACGTTTATAATAAATGCTCAAGATGATGATGAACATCATACCTAGCAATATATATTCCATATGTTCATTGCTCCTTTTTAAACAATAAGTCATGTGCATAAGGTATGTTATATGATTCAACATCTATCCGTCAATTATTTAGTCTCGGATCATCTTCATAAAAATGGCAAAAAAAGAAGAGTGGGTGTTTGGTGTAGTAATTTTTGTGAGGTTTAATTAATCATCTTTATTCTGTCTATCTGTTGTTCTTCATCAATTTTGGCATCAATGGCACGAATGCGGTTTAGCGCAATGATAGTGTCTATTTTTTTATAATGATGATTGCCACCCGCTTCTTCATCCGCTTCATCTGCTAAAGCAACAACCTGTTGAAGTGGATTTAAACGTAGTTGACCATCCGGTAAATAGGAGTCCGTGTGAAGTAATATTGCAATGGCTATCTTTTTTGCATGACGTGGATTTTCACCGATCTCTATTAGCAACTCGTGGGCACGGTTTGCTCCTTTAATAGCATGAATATCATTTTCTTTATATTGTTGATAATCCCATTTGCCATTTTTATACCATGTATAGTGTCCTACATCATGTAGCAAAGCAGCTTTTGTCGCAAGGTCTGGATTGACTTGAAATCGTTTTGCAAAGATATAGGCATACTCCGCCACCTGAATGGCATGAGCAATCCCTGATCGATGCAAATATTTTTGAGTTACCGGATGAACAAACACCTCTTCTAGTGTTACTCTCCGCATTATTTATACCTCCTCTCAAATAGTGTCGAAAAATATATTGTTAAAGACTATAACATGTTTAACTTAACTTTGCAATATAATAATTGGGATTGCGCGAATTTGGCATGGGATTGCGCGAATTTGGCATGGGATTGCGCGAATTTGGCATGGGATTGCGCGAATTTGGCATGGGATTGCGCGAATTTGGCATGGGATTGCGCGAAAAGCCGCCAAGCGGTGCTGGCGGCTTTTCTTAAATCATGGTTTGATAATCATTAAAACGATAATAATCAGGAAAATGGTATTTTCGATTCGCTCATAAAAAAATAATTTTCTTGCTAACGAATAGTAAATACCAGGAATTGTCTCCCCTTGGTGTTCTTTAAGTAATTTTTTTATTGGCTTTGATCTTGGTGATAAAATAACTGGGCCAATGGCTAATGCGAGTAAATATAAAGCCAAACTAACTACGTACCAGGGTGTTTGAAATAAGCTTGGTCTTAATATCCCCATTACAATACCAGTAATTAATAGTAAGACACCACCAACCATCACAAAAATATGAACACGATGTCTAATCTGGTAGGCATGACGGAGCTCTGTCATACTATTTGCTTTCTTTGCAATTGAAATCATCGCAAATCCAGGTCCTAACCCAAGTATAGCTGAAAATATATGTATAAATAGTAATACATCATAAAGGCTCATCATTTTCGCTCCCTTTAGAGGAATGTTATTCAACTCCGCATGACTCTTATTATAGTAAAAAACGGGGAAATTTCCCAAGAAGAGCACCATGAATATCTTGTGAATGATATGATAATATTACAAAAACAGTGGAAGAATCTACCGCCTTTTATACCAAAAACTCAGAGGATCCACTTCTCCTTCACTTAGAGGTGAATGAATCATTTCCATTGTATCTCGTTCTGTTCGGCCCTTTTTAAAATCGTCATATAAGATTTTTGATGCGCCCAAACCCTTCTTTGCTGCTTCTTCAATTGATACACTATAATAGACTTTTCTAATATTAGAAAAATACATCGCTGTATAACACATCGGACAGGGTTCACCACTTGCATACATAACTGCCCCCTTAAGATGACTCGTCTGTAGTTTATGCTGCGCACGACGAATCGCTAATAATTCCGCATGACCGCTTACATCATGTTTGAGATGTAATTCATTCACTCCTTCCCCTATAATTTCATCATCCTTAACAAGAACTGCCCCAAAAGGTTGCCCACCTTCCGCAACATTTTGTTTAGCTAAATCAAGCGCTCGTTTCATATACATATTCATATTAATTCCTCCTTAGCCTGCACAAGATTTTATTAAAGTAGACGATTTTTAAATGTAGAAGTAAATAAAGCTCACTATCATTTTAAGTTTCTCACAAAATCCTATCACCTTCAATTATAAATCTGAACTTTCCCGCGAAAACAAAACCCCTTGCCTTTATGAATGATTTAACGTATAAATAAAATAATACTTTTATTTCGGAATTTTATGTGAAACACTTCACAGATAAACTCTATTGGAGGAGATTTTGTCATGGTTAAAATTTTAAGAAAAAAAGGCATCTCTTTATCAGTTAAAGAATATGTTATTACAGCTTTAAGTTACATGGCACTTGGACTATTTTCTTCCTTGATTATTGGACTTATCATCAAAACGATTGGTGAACAACTTGTAACCGTTGACATGACAACAATCGGAACCTATATGATTGATATGGGATCCTTTGCTATGGATACGAAAATTATGGGTGGTGCCATTGGTGTTGCAATTGCCTATGGATTAAAAGCACCTCCTCTTGTTTTGTTTTCCGCTTTATTTGCTGGTGCATTCGGAGCTGAACTCGGTGGACCCGCTGGAAGTTATGTTGCAACATTATTTGCTACAGAATTTGGAAAACTCGTTTATCAAACGACACGTGTCGATATTATTATCACCCCTTTTATTACGATCTTTGTTGGTTTCGTAACAGGAAGTTTAATTGGTAAACCAATTGAATCGTTTATGACTGGGTTTGGTCATGTTATAAATTGGGCTACAGAACAACAGCCTTTCATTATGGGGATGATCGTTGCTGTCCTTATGGGATGGGCACTCACGGCACCAATCTCAAGTGTTGCCATTGCTTTGATGCTCGGTTTAGATGGGCTTGCAGCTGGAGCAGCTACTATTGGTTGTTCTGCGCAAATGATCGGTTTCGCTGTATCAAGTTATCGTGACAACGGTATTGGCGGTCTATTCGCACAAGGGCTAGGAACATCGATGCTTCAGGTCGCAAATATTATTAAAAACCCGCTCATTATATTACCACCTACAATTGCTGGAGCAGTTCTTGCTCCTTTTGCTACAATTGTTTTCCAATTAACGAATAATCCTTCAGGAGCTGGAATGGGAACGAGTGGCTTAGTTGGGCAGATTATGACATTTGAATCAATGGGTTTTTCATGGCAAATATTTTGGCTAATTATCGGCCTACATATTGTAGCACCGGCTATCATTAGTTTAATCTTTTCTGAGTGGTTTGTTAAAAATGGGTGGATTAAGCCTGGTGATATGAAAATTATGTATCAATAAATGCCTTTATCATATTAAGATGTATTGAGCTTATTCATATTTAAGGAAAAACACGGAAACACACTTTTTTGCAAATTTAACTTTAATCCGGTATAATCTAATTGATAATGATTATCAATTATGGGTAAAGGAGACATATAAATATGGGGTTATCTAATCTTTCAGAGCTTATCCGCGGGCGCCGTTCCATAAAAAAGGGCTACACAAATCAAGAAGTAAAGAAGGAACTTGTTCTAGAATTACTAAATGATGCTGTATGGGCACCAACTCATGGAATGCGTGAGCCATGGCGATTCATTTTTATAGATCAAGATCATTTACCAAATTTCGCTGAGAAGGTAGCTAGAACGTATCCAGAAGAAATGCAAGAAAATCGTAAAAATTACTTAATGGAGCCAAATGCGATTTTAGTTGTCGTTATGGAGGCACCACCACTCCCTAAACAATGGGATGAAAACTTCGGTGCAACGGCGGCTATGATTCAAAACTTCTGGTTATTGGCTTGGGAAAAGAGGCTAGGAGTCGTGTGGAAAACAAATCCACATATTTATAACGAAGAAGTAAAAAATCTTTTAAATGTTCAAGAACATGAAAAAATTGTCGGCTTTTTACATCTAGGTTATTTTGATGACATTCCCGAAGATAAAGGACGTACAAAAGCAAATGACAAATTCACCGTATACGGGCAATAATTTATTTAACTAAATAATTTTAATATCAAAAAGAAGTGAAGAAACGAAAATTAGTTTTTTCACTTCTTTTTATTTATTTTCCTCACATCATTAAATCCTTTATAGTGTTATTTAATTTCACTTTCCGCAAAACAATATCTTCATTTCTGTATAAAACAACCGAATTAATCAATGCTAAGAATATATACAACTCTCATAAGAAAGGAGTAAAAAAACAATGAAGACTTTACAAAGAATTGCGCTTATTCTAACCATTATTGGTGCCATTAATTGGGGTTTGATTGGATTTTTTGATTTTGATTTAGTTGCTGCAATTTTTGGAGGACAAGATGCTGCATTTTCACGAACGATTTATAGTCTTGTTGGTTTAAGTGGATTGTTCGCCATTACATTGCTATTCGATCAAACAGATGATATTCATCATGAAGAAATGCAAAGAGGACCTAATCAAGATGTCAGATACGGTACAGAATTTGCAGAAGACCAAGATTTGACGAGTAACGACTTAGAAGATAAATAAAAAGACGATAATAATCAAAATAAAGCAAGCGAAGAACGATAGCCATTTCTCCGCTTGCTTAGCTTAAGTTATTGGCTTATTTCTCATCCCAAACTGAACTTTTAAGCTTCTGATCTGCTTCATGACGCTTAATAGCTAATTCAATCAATTTTGTAATTAAATCTGTATATGAAATACCACTCACTTCCCATAATTTCGGATACATACTGATTTTTGTAAAGCCTGGGAGGGTGTTGATTTCATTAACATATAAATCGCCATTCTCTGTTAAGAAAAAGTCAACACGTGCTAATCCTTCACATTGCAATGTTTCATATGCGTGTATCGCTGTTTCTTGTACCTTTTTAACTTCTGCTTCTGTAAGATCTGCTGGGATGGCAAGGTCGGCACCTTTTTCATCAATGTACTTTGATTCATATGAGTAAAATGCAGTTTTCGGTAAAATTTCGCCAGGTACAGAAGCAATTGGGTCTTCATTTCCTAGAACGGAGCATTCAATTTCCCTACCATGGATTGCTTCTTCTATCACAATTTTATGATCATATTCAAAAGCAAATTCAATCGCAGTCGTAAATTCTTCTTCAGTTGCTACTTTACTAATCCCAACAGAGGACCCTTGATTAGCTGGTTTAATAAAAAGTGGTAAGCCGAGCTGTTCTACAACCGTTTGATAATCAATCTGTTGTTTCTTTGCACGTGTGTAAACAAGTCCTTCGGCTACTTTAATTCCAGCATCGTGGAGTAAGCGTTTCGCAATATCTTTATCCATACAAATAGCTGAACTTAAAACATTCGGACCTACGTATGGTAAATTAGCCACTCTTAGCATCCCTTGTAAACTACCATCTTCCCCTAATGTCCCATGAACAATTGGGAAAACAACGTCCAATTGTTGAAGCACTTCAGCTGTTTCGGTCTGAATGAACTGGTGGTCACTTGAGCCAGGAATAATTGCGACTGATTGGTTAGATTCATTTAATTCAATATGCTTCGGATCATCAGCATTTTTTAAATATGACTGTTTATTATTCACATGCCATTTTCCGTTTTTATCAATCCCAATAAGGACGACATCGAATTTTTCTTCGTCTATCGCATCAACGATATTCTTTGCAGATTGTAATGATACTTCATGTTCAGCTGATTTTCCACCAAAAATAATCCCAACGCTCGTTTTCTTCATCTTTTTTATCCTCTCTTATCATTAACTTAATTTATATGTATGCACATTCGATTGATTAATGAACTGACCTATTTACCACGGCTTCGCTTAGCATGTAAATAATCCTTAAAACTCACTTCGCCTTTTTCCATTCGTTCTTCTAATAGATCAAGTGAATCTTGTGCCGGATTTTTGTCAGCTCGGAAGCGAAATAAAATGTAAACTAATGCAACAAAAACAAGGAACGTGAGCAGAATGCGTACACCAATCGGAATCGACCAAAGCGCTAACATAACCCTTTCACCTCGTCGTTGTTCATTATCTTTATTTAAGCATAATCTAATGGAATTGCCAAATGAGAAAAACGTTTATACAGTTCCTTTCATTCAAACACTCATTTGATTGACATACTCCTTTCCATTTTCATATAATACATTCAAATGATCATTTGAATGAGGTGTTCCAATGTCTATAAAACTAAATGTTGAAGATGACAATCAAGCATGTGATATATACTGTTATGATGAAAACGTTGTAAATGAAGGCAAGCCAAAAGTAAAACAAGTTGATGGTGTAGAGAAGATTTTTAAAGCCTTGGCCGATCCAACTCGTTTGAAGATTGCTTATGCACTTACAATTGAAAAGGAATTATGTGTTTGTGATGTCGCTCATATCATTGGATCAACAAGTGCGACTGCTTCCCACCATTTACGTTTCTTAAAAAAAATGGACCTAGCCAAGAATCAAAGAAAAGGGAAACAGGTCTTTTATTCTTTAAAAGACGATCACGTTAGACAATTGATCTATATTGCCATGATTCACGCACATGAGGAGGAGGAAGATGTCTGAGACAAAAACATATCGTCTTGAAGGTTTGTCCTGTACAAACTGTGCTGCAAAGTTTGAAAAAAACATTCGTAATATCGTGACTGTTGAAGATGTTCAACTCAATTTCGGAGCATCTAAAATAACGATTCAAGGCGAAGCATCAATCGAACAATTAGAAAAGGCTGGAGCATTTGATGATATTAAAGTATTACCGGAAAACGTACGCATTAATAAAACAAAAGAGCCTTTTTGGAAGAAAAAGGCGAATATAACAGCATTAATTTCGCTTGTTTTCGTTTTTCTAGGGTATATCTTTTACTTTAATTATGGCGAAAATCATGTCGTGACGATTGGGTTATTTTTGGCAGCCATCATCATTGGTGGTTATCAGATGTTTATCGAAGGATTTAAAAATCTATTTAAATTAGATTTTAATATGAAAACACTAATGACGATTGCGGTTATCGGGGCTGCTATCATCGGTGAATGGGCTGAAGGTGCGGTTGTTGTTTTTCTATTCGCTGTTAGTGAAGCTTTAGAAGACTATTCGATTGATAAAGCAAGAGAATCCATTCGCTCACTGATGGACATTGCGCCAAACACGGCCCTTATTAAACGAGCGGACCAAGAAATTGAAATGAAAGTAGAAGATATTCAGATTGGCGATATCATGCTCGTAAAGCCTGGGCAACGTATCGCGATGGATGGTGAAGTGATTAAAGGAGAATCGTATATTAGTGAAGCAGCCATTACAGGTGAATCACTTCCTATTTTTAAATCAATTGGTCAGGATGTCTTTGCTGGATCCATTAATGAGGAAGGATTTCTCGAAGTTAAAGTAACGAAGCATGTTGAAGATACGACCATTGCTAAAATTATTCATCTCGTTGAAGAAGCACAAGCTGAAAAAGCCCCTTCACAAAAATTTGTAGACAGATTCGCCAAGTATTACACACCAGCTATCATGTTAATAGCATTATTCGTTGCAATCGTCCCACCATTATTGTTTAGTGCCGACTGGTCTACATGGGTGTATAGTGGATTAGCCGTGCTTGTCGTCGGTTGTCCTTGTGCGCTCGTTATCTCAACACCTGTTGCGATTGTCACAGCAATTGGTAATGCAGCACGACATGGTGTATTAATTAAAGGTGGTGTTCATCTTGAAGAAGCGGGACATTTACGCGCTGTCGCCTTTGACAAAACAGGCACATTGACAGAAGGTACACCTAGAGTTACAGATGTCATACCATTAAATGATACAGATGAACAAGACGTTTTATCCATTGCTCATACAATTGAATCTTATTCAGAGCACCCGTTAGCAACAGCCATCGTTCACTATGCAAAAGAAGCACAAGTACCTAAATATAAAGCAGAAGCATTTCAATCTATAACAGGGAAAGGTGCTAAAGCGACAATTGAACATACCGAGTATTATATTGGAAGCCCCGCTTTCTTTAATACAGAACAAACGATACCAGAAACTATTCAAGAGACAATTAATGCCTTACAACGAGATGGGAAAACAGTGATGGTTCTAGGCACAAAAACAAAAACACTCGGTTTAATCGCTGTAGCTGATCGGCTACGTAAAGAAAGTCGCGATATCATTGATACATTACATCAAATCGGAATTGAAAAAACAATCATGTTAACTGGCGATAATGAAAACACAGGACATGCCATTGGGCGTGAACTTGGTATATCAGAAGTTAAAGCAGAATTATTACCAGATGAAAAACTAGAAGTCATAAAGAATTTAAAACAACAATATGGGAAAACCGCTATGGTTGGTGACGGGATTAATGATGCACCAGCACTTGCTGGGTCTTCAGTCGGAATTGCTATGGGCGGCGCTGGAACAGATGCAGCTCTTGAAACAGCTGATATCGCCTTAATGGGTGATGATCTAACAAAATTACCATATACAGTAGCACTTAGCCGCAAAACGTTATCGATTATAAAACAAAACATCTCTTTTGCACTCGGTCTAAAATTACTTGCTTTATTATTCGTCATTCCAGGCTGGCTAACACTTTGGATTGCTATTTTTGCCGATATGGGGGCTACGCTCATAGTTACTTTAAATTCTTTAAGATTAATCCGCAGTAAATACGAGTCAGCATAAAACAGAGTCCGCTATTGGTTAAAGTAGCGGACTCTCATTTATTTCGGTACATTTTCTTGTGATTCATAGGCTTTTCGACGGCTATCGCTTAAATAAGCCTTAATGTTGGGACAAGCGTCACATGTCTCATCTTTAAATTGCAGATACAACTCTTTATATTCCTCGTCTGAAATTTCACCTTTAGCAAGACTTTCATTTAACATGTTAACGACTTTTCGATCACGCTTTTTATCTTTCCGAATAATAATGATAGTCGTGAGAATGGTGATAATAATAACACCAATCCAAAGTAGTCCAAACAATTCCCCACCCTGCATTCATATCCTCCTATCACATTTGCTATTCATACTTATTTAATCATGATTGATTTAAAATTGAAACAAAGTCAACTTAGACACAAACATACTTAACTAAAAAAGTACCATCTATTTTTCTGTATCCGCTTTACAATCTAAGTAATCATCGTTAAGATGAAATTAAGTTATTATTTGCACTAGGGGTGCCATTTTTGGCTGAGAGGAATAAATATTCTAACCCTTTGCACCCGATCTGGTTAATACTAGCGTGGGAAAGTGCAGTTTACCATGAGAATTATTACACATGGTGCTGCATTCCTAATGGGATGCAGCTTTTTTTTGTAAATAAAATAGCTGTTTAAAGGGGGAGTTATTTTGGGAGAAACATGGAATATCTTACGAACAGGTTCTCATGATGCCCATATCAATATGGCGCTTGATGAGGCTCTATTGAATTGGCATAGCGAAGGACATATTCCACCAACATTACGTTTCTATGGCTGGAGGAAACCATCATTATCTGTTGGGCATTTCCAAAAGGTTGAGAAATCGATACATTTCCCAGGCTTAGAGAAACATGGCTGTCAATATGTTCGTAGATTAACTGGGGGAAGTGCTGTCCTGCATGATGATGAACTAACTTACAGTATTGTCGTTTCTGAGAATCATCCGAAAATCCCACACTCTATTCGGGAAGCATACTATGTGTTATCACAAGGCATACTAGAAGGATATAAAAACCTCGGCATTCAAGCCGAATATTTTATCCCAAAACAAAAAAGCAAACGAACTGCTGTCTGCTTTGAAAGACCTGCCTTTTATGAATTAGTTGTTGATGGTAAAAAAATATCAGGTAACGCACAAACAAGGAAAAAAGGAGTCCTATTACAACACGGATCCATTCCTATTCGCATCGATATCGACATGCTATTTGATTTATTTATATTTCCTAATGAAAGAATGCGTGACGTTAACAAGCGTGCCTTCAGACAAAAAGCAGCAACCATTCAGCAATTAACAGGGAAAACATTTACATACGATGAGGTTGAACAAGCTTTTTATCATGGGTTTCAATCGACACTAGACGTTCAATTTAAGCCTTTTGAGTTAACAGAAAGTCAATGGGATGAAGTGTATCAATTAGCAGAAAAACATTATAAAGAAACCATCCCATCATTTGTTTAATGAATTCATCAATCATTTAGGGGGCACAGCAATGAAAAATAAAACAGAGATTTTAAGAAAGCCGAAATGGTTAACAACGAATATTAACACGAATAAATCATACACACAATTAAAAAAGTTAATGCGTTCTAAAAACCTCCATACTGTTTGTGAAGAAGCAAAATGTCCGAATATTTATGAATGTTGGAGTGAACGTAAAACGGCTACATTCATGATTTTAGGAGATACATGTACAAGAGGCTGTCGTTTCTGTGCGGTTAAAACAGGATTACCGAATGAATTAGATTGGAACGAACCAGAAAGAGTAGCCGATTCAGTTCAGTTAATGGGGCTACGCCATGTTGTCGTTACAGCAGTTGCTCGTGATGATTTAAATGATGGTGGTGCTCAAGTTTTTGCTGAAACGGTACGAGCAATCCGTAAAAAAAATCCAGGCTGTACAATTGAAGTCCTTCCTTCTGATATGAAAGGTGACTATGAAAGTTTAAAAACATTGATGGATAGTAAGCCTGATATTTTTAACCATAATATTGAAACAGTGAGGCGCTTGACAAAACGTGTCCGGGCACGAGCAACATATGACCGTTCTTTACAACTATTACAGCGCGTAAAATTAATCGCTCCACAGACACCGACAAAATCGAGTATTATGGTTGGCTTAGGAGAGACAAAAGAAGAAATTATTCAAGCAATGGATGACTTATTAGCTCATGGTGTCGATATTATGACAATCGGCCAATATTTACAGCCGACGCGAAAACATTTAAATGTGGAACGTTATTATCATCCAGATGAATTTGAGGAATTAAAAGAAATTGCATTACAGAAAGGTTTTCAACATTGTGAGTCTGGTCCACTTGTTCGTTCATCATATCATGCTGACGAACAAGTGAATCAAGCAGCCGCCCAACGTCGGATTAAGTATATGAAAGGCTATGAACAACAAGAGGGAAAAGAAGTAGACTTTTCGTTTAACAAATAGCTAGAAATCTCACTTCATACTATTCAAAAAACCCTCTATCAATTGATAGAGGGTTTTTCACTTTTCCATTACCGTTTGTTAATTAATGCTGCAGTAAATGTTATAGGGCCATTTAGGAATAAATCCGTATCTAGCGGTTCGATAGTTACAGTATACGTGACATTGTTAGCGTTTTCCGTTATTCTATCAACATGCATTAATGGTTCAATGACTTGGTCATCACCAGCCTCACCTTCTACCTCAAATCTAGCTCGATAGATTTCTGAACCAGGGGTAAATACTGGAGGGTTTCCTTTAAATATTCTCATATCTACTCGATTGTCAATAAAGATGGTCTCATCCTGATCTAAACCAAATACGCCATTTAGCCAAACTAAGTCTCCATTTCTAACCTGCTCAAGAGTGACGGAGGCTACAGGTGTTTGCATATCTTCAGGTAATCTCATATTATTATCCATCCGAACATTTGGATCAAGTGTAAAAAATTCAAAATCTAATAAATCTGCTTTGTCTCGTTTTTTATGCTTATCCTTCCCATCATGTTTTTTACCTTTCTTACAGCAACATTTATGATCATGTTTACAACAATCATCCCATTTATGATGATGTTTCTTACAACGATCACATGAGCAATGTCGTTTCATCTTTTTAACCTCCTTTTTATGGCAACTACAAAACTTTGCCATTTCTTCTATTTCCTTATCTTTATACCGATAATAATCTCTCATTTTCCACTTCACCTCCTCTACTATTTAGTACATGCAGTTGGGTAAGTTTTTGATATAGCTAATCGTTTAATAATAGAAAAATATACGATTATCTCTATTAAAAAACCTAGATAAAAAGCCAGTGATCAGCTGGCTTTTAAAGAATTTCATGGGCTGTGGATAAATCCACTACAAGTCTTGTAAGGATTCAATATATTGTATGGCTCACCTCAAAGATATGAAGCGTCACTATCACTAATACAAAGAAACATTTTAATGGTTCTTATGGATTGTTTAACTAGTCTTTTGTTTACTAGACATTAAAACACTCCATAACAGCATAGATAACATATATTAAATTGATGACATATAAAAGGAGTGAACATTCATGGGCTATAGTTATCATCAACAAGATGATTGTGTTTGTACGACTGTAAAAAAGATAGTGGATGCACAGAATGAAGTCGCCGAGCGCCAATCCCATCGTTGTATAACAAGTTGTGAGCAATCCATTAAACAACTGACCTCACCAACGAGAAATGATAGTAATCTAAAAACAACCATTCCATTTATTCTCTACTGTAAACAAAGTTGTCAACCATTTATTGCTAGTGGTGTATTCAAGCAACCAATTGACGGCTTTCCAAATGAAACATTTTATGATTGCATCGAAACACCGATTTTACGTGCTAAAAAATTTGTCAAAGGATCGGAATGTTGTGTCGTCGTTGAGTTATTAAGACCTGTCAACGCAAATGGGATTCCAGTAGCAGACAGCGGGGAGAAACTGTGTGACTTCTTCAGCCATAAGGGTCCATTTAAAACAATTCAATTTCGGGAAACAGGAATATGTTTAACTTTAGACTTAAATGATTTCTCAACCATCGCTTGTTTAGACCCTATTAATCCGTTACCAAAGTACAAAGGAAAAAAACATCATTGCCACCACTGCAACGATCACTGCAGAAAAAAATGTCATTGCCATTGCCATCATTCACATAAACCATCCTAAGCGAAAAAAGAACCTTCGTTGTCGAAGGTTCTTTTCTTTATTTTGTTTTTAAAGGCGATATAATATGAAGTTTGTTTATCTTATTACATCGCATTTCTTATTAAATGCGATGTAATCTCTCATTCGTTTAACCGATTAGGTCGCGTTAGCGTCTATAATGATCATCTTTGTTCTTTTTAAATCACAAATTAACTGATAAACAAAAAACATGCCTAGACAATCAATCCGTGCTATGATAACAGAAAGAATGGAGGATAACTGATGAGAGAATTTAAAGATTTACATTCCATAGAAGAAATAGACACCTTCATAAATGAGCATCAACTCGCGTTTCTCTATATAAGCATGCCTAATTGCAGTGTGTGCCACGGTCTTTTACCACAAGTACAAAATCTAATGGAGAATTATCCCCAGATTCAGCTTGCACATGTTGATGCATCGGAAGTAGAAGCTGTTGCAGGTAAGTTTTCTATCTTTACCGCTCCTGTTCTATTACTCTTTGTAGAGGGCAAAGAATATGTACGTGAAGCACGAATTGTTCATATGGATTTGTTTAATGATAAACTAAAGAAAATATATGAAAATGTGGCCGAATGAGATTCAGCCACATTTTTACTTTTAAGATGTTACAATAATATTGAAATCTGATTTTTGAAGGGAGTTTTGTTGCAATGAGAATTCTTGTCGTTGGAGCAAGTGGGACAATTGGAACAGAAATTGTTAAAGCACTTGAATCAGAGCATGACATTATTCGAGCCAGCAGAAATGGTGAAGATGTTCAAGTCGATATCTCCTCATTTGATAGTATAAAAAAGATGTATCAACAAGTAGGAAAAGTTGATGCTGTCGTTAACGCAGCTGGTGGTGCTAAATTTTCCAAACTAACTGACATGACACCTGATATTTATAATATAGGGATTGAAAGTAAGCTGAAAGGTCAAGTCAATCTCGTCTTATGTGGTTTAGATTATATGAATGACAATGGAAGCTTTACATTAACGACAGGTATTATGATGGATGATCCGATTCGTGAAGGGGCTGCGATTGCGATGGCAAATGGTGGTGTCAAATACTTTGTCAAAGCAGCTGCAATTGAAATGCCAAGAGGAATCCGCATTAATAGTGTTAGCCCAACAATTATGGAAGAATCATGGGAAGCATTAGGAGATTATTTCCAAGGCTTTAAACCAGCTCCAGCACGTGAAGCAGCATTACTTTACAAAAAAAGTGTCCTTGGCTTACAAACAGGACAGAATTACGAAATGTATTAAATACAAATGATTAGGGTTGACCCAAAAGTCGATTTGCCTTTTAGGTCAATCCTGTTGTAAATAATGATTTTCAGCATCCAGTCCAGAATCTCCCCTAAACTGGATTCATTTACTGATTAATATTAAGAAATGCATTTTGAAAAACATAGTCTTTTACAGGTGCTTTCCCTTTTTGTTCAACTTTCCCTTTATATATCGTATCACCGGTAACAATATCCTCAATAATTAGTTCAATACTCTTACTTTCATCTATTAAATTCGTTACGTATAACTTATTATTGTAAAATATTGTATTCGCTCGATAATCCCCGTACTCGTCAACAAACGAATCAAATGTTTGTTTAGATGTTATCTTATTCTTAGAGTGATCATAACCTACAACATGAATGCTTTGTTCAGCTTGTTTAACAAAATATAAGACATCCCCATTAACATGCTCGAATGTATACCCTTCAAGTTCTTTCGGAATCGTTATGTCACTCAATTTATTTGCCTTGATATCATATTTCTTCAATGCTGCCGTTGATTCTGTTTGTTGATTATAGGCGCCCTCTTCCTCACTCTCAACCGTTATATCTTCGTAAGATCTTTCTTCAATCATAATAAAGTCTGAAAACTCATCCCTTTTATCTGTATGAAAGTCTATGATTGAATATTGGTTTTCTGAAATTTCTTCATTCGTATATTCGAATACTTTCTCAGCGTCTATCACTTTTTTTGTATCTATATCAATGGTATACACGACATAGTCCGTTAGCGTTCTGTGACTTTTTGGTTCTTCATATTCATTCGACGTGATTATCTTTAATATATTATCATTTAACGAAGCTGTTACTAGGAAAAGCCATCTATATTTATCGACATGAGGTAGTTTGACTTCAAAAGAGTCTTTCTCTTTTGTTTTTAAATCATACATTGAAACAGTGATGTTATGTTTTTCTCTATTGTCAGTAAATGGATTTAAACTATCATCTATGTGCACAAGTAAATCATCTTTTTCGAAAAATCGACCTACATCTGCCTTACCTCTTATAAAGCTACCGTATTTCTTTCTTAGCCGATTTATTTGGGAGTTTTTAGATATGTGTTTCAGATGTTCATAGATAGATAAATTACTATAAACAATTGAGCCCTTATTCGTAATCCCTACCATTTCCCGTCCATCAGTATAATTGATTTCAGTGTCTAAACTAATGTGCTCAACCTCTTTTTCATCTCCTGACTGCTTCGCAAGAAAGAATTGTGCACTAGCTACAGGATTTGATTGCACATGTATATAATAGGTTATAAATACAATCATCGTTATGAGCGGTATCATAATAACTTTCCAATACTTTCCCATCTTCTTTCCTCCTCTTATACCGTAATTTTTTTATTTAATAAGAAACGACTTGTTAATATCGACATAATAAACACTAAAACACACAAAATGAGTTCAAGATAAAAAAGTTCAAGCGGATATAGATAAGATTTCTCCGTTATAGCAATCATAATGACTGGAGAAAAGATAATTAATAATGATAAAGCAATATATAAAATGCCATAAACAATCCCTTTTAATCGAAAACTACGTTCGAATAAAATCGCAGTAAACAAAAGCGTTACAGCTAATAACCCAAGACCATAATGAATCATAAAATCACTAAAAGAAAAAGGAAATAGGATTGTTAATACATCAAATCCGCTAATCATTTCCTTGAAAGATAAATTCATAAAATAAGCTTCCGGCACTAAAGAACTCATAACCTTATTTAATACCGGTAATAACATGATTTGTAAGGCTACAAGGCTTAAGACCATCACCATAATCGTTGTTAATTTAGCAAAAAATATGTTGATCCGTTCTGTTGGTAACATAAGTAATCGATAAATAAATGTATTTTTCCCGAACCAGTCGCGATACCATATTAAAAGTGTGTAAATCAGTAGAACACTTATACAAAATAATATGGGTCCTTGAATCCAAAGAGAATGAATAATTGCATACATAGACATATCCCCAAATTGGCTTAAAAATTCATCTATAGCCATGCCCTCATGGTAAACATATTTATTAATTTTATTTGTATAAGATCTAGATGCTATCACAACACCTAATACCTGAACGGCCACCGTTATGCCAACAAGCGCTAGGTATCCTTTTAAAAAGCGGCCCATTTCAAAATTAAATAGCTTGACATAGTTTTTCATACATGAAACACCTCTCTCATGACATCTACAATTGATTTCCCTTCATTTTCCCGAACATCTTCTGCATTAAATTCCTTTAATATCACACCTTCATCTAATAACACAGCTTTATCAATTAAATGTTCGATATCATGAATTTCATGAGTCGTTATAATAACACCACGATTTTCAATTAAGTGACTTGTAAAAACTTCTGCAATCTGTTCACGGCTAAAAATATCGATTCCGGAAAACGGCTCATCCATTAAGACATAGTCCACATCCAACGCGAGCCCAAGAAGGAGATTCACTTTCGCACGATTCCCTTTTGATAGTTCAGAAATGCGACTTTCCTTTTCAAGTCGAAAAAATTTTAACATGTCATTTGCACGTTTTTGATTCCAACATTGGTAATAATCGTTCATAAAGGCCATCGCATCAGAAATTTTCATTTGCGGCAACATCGTAATTGCATCGGGAATAAATGTGATCTTCTCATAACTTGTTTTATCTAATGGCTTACCTTCAATTAAAATCTCACCACTTTTAATTGGTGTTAATCCCATGATGGCGTTCATAATTGTTGTTTTCCCTACACCATTTACACCGATTAAACAAGTAATTTCTCCTTTATTAGCAGTGAAACTAACCCCTTTTAGCACTTCTCTACGCCCATAGTTTTTCTTAATGTTTTTAACTTCTATCATCTTTCTCCCCCTCTTCCAAATGGCTTTGATAGTTATCAGTTACTCTTTGTACGACCTCATCGAGTGACACATTAATGGAATGCATCGTTTGAATAAATGTCTCTGTCGCCTCCATAATAAGTTCTTCTCTAACAGCACGTAAGACACGGTCATCTTTTGTCACACGACTCGGTAAATTCCCCTCTGTGAATATCAAACCTTCCTCCTCCATTTCTTTATAAGCTCTCTGAGCGGTATTCGGATTAATCTTTAATTGGTTGGCTAATTCTCTTCGTGACGGAACTTCCTCTCCAGGTTCTATTGTCCCTTTAGCAATCTGTATTTTAAAATATTGAATCACTTGCATATAGACAGGATCCCGATTATTAAACTTCAGTCCCATAGGTCCATCTCCTATCACTATGATGAAATCACAGCGTATTAAATGTTTCATACACTAATGACAAAAAAACACACAAGCTGTATGGACAGCTTAATACACTTGTTACAAAAAAACACGTATTAACCACTTCATACACTCTTTAACTGTATTATACACGTAATACACATCATGTCAACGAATCTTTTTCAATTTTTGATTCACATTGTGTTAATATATGGATTGTTAGGGGGAGAAAAATGAAACTCATTTCATGGAATGTCAACGGCCTTAGAGCCTGTGTTCGTAAAGGTTTTCTAGATTATTTTCATGACGTTAAAGCAGATATTTTTTGTGTACAAGAAATAAAATTACAAGAAGGACAGATTAAATTAGATCTCAACGGTTATCATCAATATTGGAATTACGCAGAGCGAAAAGGGTATTCAGGAACGGCTATTTTTACTAAAAAGGAACCATTGTCTGTCCAATACGGTCTTCTTGATGAACAAGAAGAAAAAGAAGGGCGAATCATTACATTAGAATATGATGGCTTTTATATCGTCAATGTCTATACACCGAATGCCCAGCGTGACTTAGCACGTCTTGAATATCGCTTGGAATGGGAGGGCAAAATATTTGAACATCTGAAACAATTAGACGAGAGAAAACCCGTCATTTATTGTGGCGATTTAAATGTAGCACATCAAGACATTGATATTCGTAACGCAAAAGCAAATAAAGGCAACTCTGGTTTCACAGATGAAGAAAGAGGAAAAATGTCACGATTATTAAATGCTGGATTTATCGATACACTTCGTCATTTCTATCCAGATACTGAAGGAATATACACTTGGTGGTCTTATATGAGAGGCGTTCGAGAACGTAATATTGGCTGGCGGATTGACTATTTCATTGTGTCAAATCGTTTAGAAAAGTACCTTACACATTCTGAAGCACACCCACAAGTTATGGGCAGTGACCACTGTCCAATTCAATTAGATATCGACATCGAGTTTTAAACATCGAGCCGTACGAGGTTTGTCATCTCTTATTCATATTCTGTTCATATTCACAATATATACTCTATATAAAGTGAATTTGTAAGGAGATGACATTATGACATCGTATAGTAAAGTATTGCTTCGTTTTTCAGCACTATTCGCATTAGTCGGTGCTATTTTAGGATCACATATGGCGGGTTCCGGAAGCTATCTATTTAAGTCTGTTCATGCTCACGTCCTCGTTGTCGGCTGGTTATCGCTTTTTGCTTGGGCGGTATATTATAAAATTTTTACACCACAGAATAAAAAATTAGCTGCTGCTCACGTTTGGACAGCGATTATTGGATCGCTCGGTCTGACAATTGGTATGTGGCTTTATTATGTCAACCCGTTCTCATTAAATCAAACCTTAGTGACGATCTTCTTTATCGTTGGTGGCACGATTCTCTTGATTAGTTTTGTTATATTTGCCATTTTAACGTTTATGAAAACTGAAGAAGAGTAATCAAAAAGCGGTCTTCATGGTAAAGACCGCTTTTTTTACTGTTCTATTTTTTGAAAATAATCGATAAGACCAAGAGAACTTAAGTATAAATCTAAATTGATTAATAAATATACATCATCATTGGCCATAATACCTTGCTTCAGGAGGTATTGTGTCACTTTCTGTTGTAATTGTTTCATTAAATCATCATATGTAGCCCCTCTAACAAAGGCTTGTTCCCCCGTATCGATAAAGAGGTCTAGCCAGTTACTCACTTGATTGAGTGCTTTTGCTGGTTCATTTGTGACACCAAAATGACCATAGCATAATTGCTTAATTGGTAATTGCTTTAGTTTTTCTAATGATTTCTTCATCGCTCCGGGGTCAAATTGATTTGGTGGTGTAAATGGCAGAACAAAGTCCACCCCAACTTGAGCCAATTGTTCATATCGTATCCCTGTGCTATTTCCAGAAAACAAACGTTCTGTCTGCTTATCATAGACGACAAAATGATGTGGCATATGTCCAGGTGTATCAATAAATTGTAGTGTACATTTTAAACCAATGTTTAACTCATCTCCACCTTGCTTTATGACGATATCTTCTTCATAAACCTTACGAATCGGATCAAAGAAATCGGTAAAATTATCACCATACATCGCACGTGTCACAGCAGCAACTTTTCTCGGTTGTAATAAATACTGGACCGCATCTGGATGACAGATAATTTTAGCGTTTGGGCAAGATTGCATAAATAGCCCAATGCCTCCTGCATGGTCTAAATGAGCATGGGTTAGAATAATGTATCTCACGTCATCCATGCGAAATCCAAGCTTTTGTAATCCACGTTGAACATAGGGAACCGAGGGACTCGGTCCTATTCCAATTAATGTGAGTTTTTCTTTAGCAAGGACATAGATGCTTGTCCTCTTTCGTATGTTCATATCAAATCCATCAATTAAGTAAAGATCTTGATCAATAAGAAGCGGTTGTTGCAATGTTGTTATCTCCTTCCCATTATGAGAATAATCCTAATAGCCACGGCGCCGCATATAGAACCATAAACTGAACACCATAATTAACACCCCAACGATGTAAAGTACCCGCTACAATACCGATTAAAAAGACACCTGCAATGTTTATTAAACCAGCATCACGATAAGCTAACATAAGAACGAGTGCAAAAAACACACCTAATAGCGCTTCATGTGGAACATATTTAAACACAAATGCACAAATTTGCTGTGAATATTTTACAGTTACATAATAAGTGAGTCCGATAGCAATAACTGAACCAATGATGGTTGCCACGACAAAATCAGTCATTGTTAGTAAATGATGTAAATTATGGTCTTCTGTTAACACAGGGGGTGCATTAAATAAAGCAATCGCTGGTCCAATAGCTGTCGGTGATAACGGTAAACCGATGGCAATTAATGGAATCAATGTTCCAGAAATATATGTTGCATTTGTTAGTCCGTCCATACTCGCAATAGCACGTGAGGCACGCTTTACTGGATTTTTAATATATTTCGTTAATGTCTCCCCTAAAAAGATTGTAATACCAACTGGGCTCATAAAGAAAGTCATCACACCTAAAAATGAAGCAAATGATGTTGTTCGTACTTCACTTCGGTCAAGTATTTTAAACGGGTTCGGAAACCCTTTCGTCGGTTTCTGCTTAATAACTTTAATTTCCTTTTTACCGTAGCGTGGTTTTTTTTGACGAATATCCTTATTTAATAACTCAAATAACGTTAAAATAATAGGTCCAATCGTAATGCCTAAGAAAAATGATGTAAAGACTGTTTTATCTTCCGGAATGATACCTATTCCCCAATATAAATGGCGTAACCCTTGAATGAGGATAGCAAAAGGAACGATGGATACTAAAGCTAGCCAACGGTTTTTAGACATTAAAGCTAAAAAGACAGCTCCGCCGAAAAAGATTGGGCCCGCATATTGAGCAATATTACCGCCAAATGGAGCCAATAGGCTCGCCAGTAATAAACTCAACGGCACAGCCACAAGTGTTCCAATCACAGAACCAGAAGCCATTTTGCGAATACTCACATCTGGTAATCCATGCTTTTTCAATACCATCGCATGTTCCACCATCGGCGCTGCCATCACACCACCTGGAATGCCCGCAATAGCGACTGGAATGGAGTCTGTTAATTTTTTTGCGACAATGGCTGATATAAAAAAAGATAAAATAACGATTGGTTGTATGCCCATTAATACGAGCACAAGGGTAACTGGAGCAAGGACAGCTGTTTCATCTGTACCTGGCGCAATTCCAATTATCGTATATAATGTTGCACCAATAACTGCTGCGATAATCATTTGTACAATAAGTGATACGTCCAAAACTTACTCCTCCTCTTCAATATATTCAAAAGTACGTTTTGGTTTAAAAATGATGCTACAAATAATAAAGCCAATGACTGTACCAATCAACCCAAAAACGAGTGGTTTCGTTGCATCATTAGGTGCGAAAAGATATCCACCCATCGTCGTTACGCTACAGATGATTAAACTAAGCACTAAGTCTTTCATATGAACAACGTCTTCCCAAACTTCAATATACTTTTTATCATTTGATTCCATTTCTTTACCTCCACACCTTTCAAACATATTCGTGAAATTATTATCATACACCTTTTTTTATGTTAAGAGAAATAGATATAGAATATTTTATAATAAATCGTTCACAATAAAAACGATAATAATAAAGGAGGAATTGTAAATTATGCAACAGCAAAATCAAGGACAACAATTTCAGCGTTCGGAACAAGTTCCCCCACAAATGAATCACGGTGGTCATGAGCTCTTTGATGCCCATGAGGCAATTTCTGGATTAGTTGGCGGAATGGAACAGTATATGTTGTATGAACAACATATTCAAGATCCCGAACTCAAGTCAATGCTTCAAAGACATCGGTCGTTTTTAAGTCAATTATACAATACGATTGTCGATACATTAAAAACGGGACAAGATCCGACTGTTAAAACACAAGTATATGAAATGACTGAAAGTAATGACGTACTATTCGGGATGCAACCATCACAACCAAAATCACCTGCTCAATCTGTTCAAGAAATTAACGATCAATGTATTTCCGGTTTTATGATGGCTGCTTTAAAGTCGAGTGCATCTAGTTTTACGATGACAGCCCTTGAAGCGACAAATCCTGTCTTACGCAGGGTGTTTGCTGATAGTGTACCAAATTTAATCGAAATGGCGTATGAAGTCTTTTTATACCAAAATCGTAAACATTATTACCAAGTGCCTCAGCTAAAACAGGAGGATATGAATCAGTACATCAACGCCTTCGCACCAATACAAGGTGGCACGACGATGCATTAATATATGATGGCCACACAAAAATCCGCTCCTCAACTAAGGAGCGGATTTTTCTTAATCAAGCAAACGATTGTTTTCATCGGTTGACATAATTTTAACATTCCGAGCAGTGCTTAATTCATTGACGACTCCTTCTCCATGACAGACGCTACACGTATATTGCCATCCCTCATCATCTCGTTGCATACCTGAACCGTGACACGCTTTACAAGTTGCATCGTTCGTCATACGATAACACCTCCAAATTTCCATGTTTATGATTGCCTATTTTTAACCCAATTAATCATTCCACCTTGAAGCATCACATCGATTTGGCGTTTTGATAATGCGTGAGTCACTTCTATATGTTTTTCTTTATCTTTAACTTTGAGTAGAAATGGTTGATCTGCTTTAACTTTTTCACGTAAATTAGAAACGACTAATACATCTCCATTCTCGAGTTTCTCATAGTCATCAACATTGACAAAAGTGAGCGGTAATACCCCAAAGTTAACAAGGTTTTGCCAATGAATACGCGCAAAGTCCTTAACGAGAGCGATTTTTAATCCTAAATAACGTGGGGCTAATGCTGCATGTTCACGACTTGATCCCTGTCCATAGTTATAACCAGCAACAATGGCATGGCCTCCTTCTTGAACAGTCTTTTTTGCCCGTGAATAATACGTGTCATCAATGATTTCAAAGGTAAATTTACTTATTTCTGGCAGATTACTTCGATAAGGAAGTACACGTGCCCCACCTGCCAGGATTTCATCCGTTGATATGTTGTCACCCATTTTAAGTAAGACCGGTACTTCTAATTCATCAGGTAAAGCATCCATCGTAGGAATAGATGCGATATTAGGGCCTTTTTCTAGCTTAACTTTTTGTGCTTCTTCATCCGGTAAAGGAGCGTCAAGGATTGTTTGATCGACGGTCGGTTTTTTAAGTTCTTTAACTTTTGGGTATGGAATATTTAAGGTTCGCGGGTCAGTAATTTTTCCGGTTAATGCAGAAGCAGCAGCTGTTTCCGGGCTACATAAATAAACACTATCTTCTTTAGTCCCAGAACGTCCAGGGAAATTACGAGGTGTTGTACGTAAGCTGTTTTTACCAGTGGCAGGCGCTTGGCCCATGCCAATACAACCATTACAACCAGCTTGATGCATACGGGCTCCTGCTTGTAGAAGACTTGAGATATGACTTTCTTTTACAAGATCTGTTAACATTTGTCTTGATGTCGGGTTAATATCAAACGAAACACCATCCGCTATCTTTTTATCTTTAACCATTTCAGCAGCAATGGCAAAATCACGAAAGCCTGGATTGGCAGATGATCCGATATATGACTGGTAGATTGGAGTGCCAGAGACTTCACTTACCGGGACAACGTTTCCTGGACTTGATGGCTTAGCAATTAAAGGCTCAAGTTCTGATAAATTAATTTCTTCATTAATATCATAGGTTGCCTCATCATCTGCTACAAGCTCTATCCAATCAGCTTTTCTTCCTTGCGCTGTTAAAAATCGCTTTATTTCTTGATCGGATGGAAAGACTGTTCCTGTGGCTCCTAATTCAGCTCCCATATTAGCGATAACATGGCGATCCATTGCACTTAGTTTATCGAGTCCTGGACCATAATATTCAATCACTTTACCGACTCCACCTTTCACATCGTGGCGTCGTAACAATTCTAGAATAACATCTTTAGCACTTACCCAATCTGGAAGTTCTCCTGTTAATTTAATCCCCCACACTTGAGGCATCTTGACATAAAACGGCTCACCTGCAATGGCCAGCGCAACATCTAGACCACCAGCTCCCATCGCTAACATTCCCATACATCCATTAGCACATGTATGACTATCAGATCCAAGTAATGTTTTTCCTGGTTTAGCTAAATATTGCATATGGACAGGATGACTAACGCCATTCCCAGGACGGCTGTGATATAGCCCGAAACGGCGTGTTGCACTATATAAAAACAAGTGATCATCTGGATTCTTACTATCTTCCTGAATAAGATTATGATCCACATACTGGGCCGATACTTCTGTTTTCGCACGCTTAAGCCCCATTGCTTCAAGTTCAAGCATCACGAGAGTACCTGTCGCATCTTGCGTGAGCGTTTGGTCAATTTTCAGACCAATTTCTTCGCCCGGAACCATCTCTCCAGATACGAGATGGCTTTTAATGAGTTTTTGGGTAACATTTAATCCCATGAAATCTCCTCCTTATTTCATCCTTACTAAGTAGCCGAATCGCCTTGTAGTTAGTATATGATAACGCCGGCAAATTATTTGTTATGCCAATGAATCAATGCCCTAAAGTATTCCTATCATATTTGTAAAATACTTTTTGCATTCATAACATTTACTGACTATAGATGAAACAAGGAAAGACGAAAGTCAGGAAGAAATTTTACAATTTTTGCCCATCATATTTGTCCAATGTAAATCCTCTACCCAATATTTCTGATGCGTTGAGGAAAATAACGAAGGATGAGTCATCTTCTTGTAATCGTTTCTTTAAATGGACAGCCTCCTGTTGTTCAGCTACACAGAGAATCATCGTTTTTTCCATCTGTGTATGACCGCCAATTGAACGAACCTTCGTTAATCCTCGATCGATTTCTTCTTTAATAAGTGCCTGAATTTTATCTTCATGTTCGGTAATAATTAGAATAAGCTTTGTTCGTGATGTGTCAATTTGTACGACATCAATCGCCTTTCCTGTAATATATATAGCCATTAATGCAAATAATGTAAGTTCCAAATTAAAAACGACTAACGATGCGATGACAACTAATCCATCAACGATAAATTGAGAATAACCACTTGAAATGCCTGTAAATTTTTTTACGATTTGAGCGATTGCTGCTGTACCACCTGTTGATCCATTCCCTTTATAGACCAATCCCAAACCTAAACCTAGTACAATTCCCCCATACAATGCTCCTAATAAGGGATTTGTTACATGAAATGGCAAATCCTGGGATAACCAAATGACAAATGGTACCCAAAATGTCCCTACTAATGTTTTTTTAGAAAAGTCTCTTCCTAAAACCATCCAGCCAATAATAAAAATTGGGATGTTCATAATGAATTGTGTAAAGGCTGGACTTAGCCGAAATAACTCATAAAGAATGGTGCTAACTCCTGATAAACCACCTGCGGCTAATTTCGCTGGCAGTAAGAAAATATTGTATGATAAACCGACTAAAGTTGCTCCGATAAATATAAAAAAATAATCGCGGTATATTGATTGGTTATGATGTCTTGACATGGTTGGTTTTCCTCTCTTTTTAAGTAATATTTGTGTTAATGGTTTTTTTATGGTATTTTAATATAATCCACACAGCTGACTTTATCGTAAACATTACAAATTTTATTTTATATGCATGTTTACAAAAATCCAAGCTATATTTTAACATAAGACTTGTTAGAACTAGCAACATTTACCACATCAACCATATGATATTATCCACCGTTCCCTTGCATCTAGTTCATGAATATCGTAAAATTAAAAGTTGATACTGTATTCAATAGTTTGTTAGAAAAAAATTGAGGTGACACAAAGTGAAGAAAGTATTACAAACAAAGATGGGATTCTTCTTTGTAGCTGCAACTTTGCTTTGGCTGAAGTCGTATATCATTTATGTTATCGAGTTTAATTTAGACATAAATAATGGGATCCAGTCGTTTCTTTTATTCATAAACCCTATCAGTTCTGTGTTAATTTTCCTCGGTATTGCATTATTTGCACGTGGAAAAAAGGCTGGGATATGGATTATCGTTATCGATTTTCTCATGAGTTTATTTCTCTATGCGAACGTCGTATTTTATCGATTCAACAACGACTATATCACGTTACCAACATTAACCCAAACAAGTAACTTCGGAAGTATTGGTGGAAGTATTATTAGCTTAATAGAGTGGTACGATATCTTTTACTCAATCGATTTAATTCTGTTAGTTATCTTATTTATTAAGACAAAACATCATTGGTCAGGTGAACGTCTTCAATTACGAAAGCCAGTATTGGTGTTAATGGCGGGTGCGATTGCTTTTTCTGTGAATCTTAGTATGGCAGAAGCAGACAGACCACAGCTACTGAAAAGAACGTTTGACCGAAACTATATCGTTAAATATTTAGGTGCTTATAACTTCGCCATTTATGATGCAATCCAGAATATTAAATCATCATCACAACGTGTCCTTGCAGACAGTAATGATATCGTTGAGATTGCTGATTATACGAAAGATAAATTCGCTGAACCAAATAAAGAGCTTTTTGGTGTTGCGAAAGGGAAGAATATTATTAAGATTCATTTAGAATCTTTTCAATCATTCTTAATTGATTATGAATTACATGGTGAAGAAGTAACGCCGTTCCTGAACTCACTTGTTCATAATAAGGAAGAAGGCTTTACGTATTTCGATAACTTCTTCCATCAAACAGAGCAAGGTAAGACCGCAGATGCAGAATTCATTCTAGATAACTCCCTATATGGGTTACCACAAGGGGCCGCATTTGTAACGAAAGGAAACAATACGTACCAAGCATTGCCTGCGATTTTAAATCAAAGACAGGACTACACATCAGCTGTCCTCCATGGAGATTATAAATCGTTTTGGAACCGAGATGAAGTTTATAAACAATTTGGTATTGATTACTATTTTGATGCGAGCTATTATGATATGAATGATGACAATGTCATTAACTATGGACTTAAAGATAAACCATTTTTCGAAGAGTCTATACCGATGTTGCAAAAGTTAGATGAATCTGATAAACCATTCTACGCGCATCTCGTCACACTGACACATCATCATCCATATTTAATTGATGAGGAAGAAGCATCGATTCTACCAGCCGAAACGGGCGACAGTTCAGTAGACCGTTATTTCCAAACAGCGCGCTACTTAGACGAGTCACTCGAACAATTTTTTAACGATTTAAAAGAAGCTGGTCTCTATGAAGACTCTGTGATTTTCTTATATGGGGATCATTATGGTATTTCTGAGAACCATAACCGAGCAATGAGTGAATTACTGGAGAAAGAAATCACACCATTTGAAAGTGCGAATTTACAACGTGTTCCTTTCCTCATCAGAATTCCTGGTGTTGAAAGTCAAGGAACAAACCATCGTTATTCAGGACAAATGGATGTCATGCCGACACTCTTACACTTATTAGGTATTCGTGCTGACGATTATATCCAATTTGGTACAGACATGTTCTCTAAAGATCATAAACAGTTCGTTCCTTTCCGTCGAGGCGATTTCATAACACCAGATTATACCTATGTATCTGGTTCGTATTATGATAATGAAACGGGTGAGGTAATTGAAGAAGCGACCGAAGAAATGGAAGAAATGAAGCGGCTTATTGAAGAAGAGCTTCGTTTATCCGATAAGCTTGTTTATGGTGATTTGTTAAGATTCTATACGCCGACAGAAGATTGGGAACCTATTGATCCATCTATCTATCGTTATGGATATGATGAAGATGAGGATTCAAGAGAATTTAAAACACCAGGTTCAAATGAAGAGGATCAACAAGAACAAGAATCTGAGAATACAGATGTTATTCATGAACCTAAAGTTGATGAATAATACGTTATAAGGGCTGTCTAAACAGCTCTCTACATGAAGCAAGCGGAGAAAGCTTATCAGTTTTCCCCGCTTGCTTTTTTATTTTTATATACATTCTTTTCTTAATACATTCCTGTGGCTTGAGCGTTCAATGTGGTGTCTCGACTTGGGTTTTTCTCATGAGAGGCTGCATTGAACACTCAATACGTTACTTCGCCTTGAGCTTTCCTCACGAGAGGCTGCATTGGGCACCTCACTCTACAAATTAATCTTAGACAAGTGATTCAAATGAAGAAAATAGTCGCTTTTCCTATAAACTTTGATTCACTTTGCAACTTTAGTCCTAAATTAGTACAATAGAGGTGACAATAAATACCATCTAACGGAGTGAGTACATTGGTTAAAAAGGACGTCAATAATTATTTAACAGATGGCATATACGGTATACGGCTTCCAAAACAAGATGAGCGTAATAAATATTTAGGTACATTACGTGAACGAATTGTACTTGCTTTAACAATTGGTCAAGTGATGTCGGATAAAGGATTAAAAGCTTTGGAGGAAGAAATGTTACGACATCCAGATGCAAAGCTGATATTTAATGGAGCCGTAGCGAATAAATTTCTAACTGAAGAGAAACAACTAGCTGAAAAATATAACATTCCATATACAGTGATTACGAATGGCGAAGTTGAGACACATATCGGTGCTGTTTTAGCATATGATTTTGCGATTGACAAAGAAGAGATTTTTATTAAAGATAAATCTGAAGTGACTAAGCAAGCAAAGAGTACTAAGAAGCACTCAATCTTTGATAAAGTCATAAAAAATCTTTTTAAGTAAAAAAAGCGACCCTGCTTCCCATGTTTCTTTTAAGGAAACATAATTAGCAGGTCGCTTTTTTATACTTTTTGAATACGGATGTTGCTGACCATTAGAACCATTAAGATGGCCGTAATAACAGCGAAGAAAAGGATTGGTAAGTGATTGGAAAATATGGCAAAAAATGACAATATCGTTCCCGCTGCGGTAATCGGCACACCGTAAAAAGCACCGTCGAATTCTTTTACGTTATATCTAGCTAGACGAATAGCACCACATAAAACGAAGAAAATAACAAGTGTGATACCAACAGTTGGCATTTTATTTAAGCTCGTTTCATAAACAAGCAATGCTGGCGCTAAGCCAAAGGAAACTAAATCACTCAACGAATCAAGTTCTTTTCCAAAGTCCGATTCAATATTATATTTCCGAGCGACAATACCATCAAACCGATCAAATAATGCAGCAAGAAAAATAAATAATACACTAATATGGATAAGTCCTTTTAAAACGAATACAATAGACAAAATCCCAAAACTTAAATTCATTAATGTAATAGCATTCGCTTTTTGTGCCTTAAGTTTAGTATAATCAATACGTCTAAGTAAAAACATAGCTTCAACCTCCCGTTTCTATCATTATTTTCGAACAAAAAAGGATGATTCATAATGATGAAATTTCTATTAAAATATGTTGTAGAGCTTACTGGAAACCGCTATAGTTCTTTGTTTTTAAAATCGTTTGCCCAGTCGCGTCTAAGTAAACCGCTTATCCGACCATTTGCGAAAACCTATTCTATCAACTTAGATGAAGCGGAATACCCTATTGGCCATTATCAATCATTACATGACTTTTTTACGAGACGGCTTAACGAGCAAGTTCATACAATTGATGAATCAGTACACACTTTAGTTTCACCAGCTGATGCGTTGTTAAGTGATATGGGACCAATTTCGGAAAAACAAACATTCTATATTAAAGATCAGCTCTACTTTCTTGATGAGATGCTTGGTAGTAAAGAAAATGCAAAGTCTTATGAAAACGGGTTTTTCCTCATTTTATACCTTTCACCAAGAGATTATCACCGTTTTCATTATCCAATTACAGGACAGCTCACGAAGCGATATGCCTTAGGTGAGAAATCATACCCTGTTAATACACTCGGTACACGCTATGGTCAATCGCCCTTTTCGACAAATTATAGGGTTATCTCGGAACTTACATCTACATTTGGCAAATTAGCGATGATTAAAATTGGTGCATTAAATATCAATTCCATTCAACTGACACACTCAGGTTCTGAATTTAACAAAGGTGAAGAGCTCGGATATTTTTCATTTGGATCAACCATCTTACTTCTTGTTGAACCAAATCGATCGTTCAAGCCTCTATTAAAAGCAAACACTACCGTTCGTGTTGGTCAACCTATTGGTGAATGGGCAGATTATTCATTATGACATACTCTGTTTGCGATAGCGATAAATAGTAATACAGATAATAACAATTAATATAATAATGGCAAATATACTTAAAGAGTACTTTCGAAAAAGGTGTGCGATGATGTTCCAATTGGTACCTAGTCGATTTCCAATAGATAAGAAAACAATCACCCACATCATCGCCCCAGCTGTTGCAAATAATAAAAATTGCTTCAGAGAATAACGCGTAATGCCACTAATATACGCTGCTACATGACGAATACCGGGTATGAAATAGGAGAAAATAAGTAGAAGTGAGCCATATTTATCAAAAAGTCGCTTCGTTCGCTTCACAGTTCGCTTTTTAATAAATAATTTATGACCATATTTTTCAATAAAAGGTTCGCCTAATTTCACACCTAAAAAATAGCTAAACGTAATCCCACAAATAGAACCTAAAACAGCTGCGATAAATGTGAGTGTAAAACTCATCTCTCCTAATGATGTAATATAACCTAGATAAGTCAATAATACCTCATCAGGAATAGGAATTGGAACACCTACTAACCCGAGCGATAGAAATGCAAAAATCACAAAATACCCAAATTGACCAATAACATCATGCCATACTCCCATTTGCCTTTCCTGCTTTCATAGATGATTACATTAATGTTCCTATTATACTATAAAAACGTTGATTATAAATGATATTCCAGCATTTTTTTATTTTCCTTCCCTTGCTTACTATTACGTACCAAAATTGAAAAAGATTCATGTATTTTGTATTGCTTATGATGTTTTGTCCTACTATTCTATGCCTCGAGCCAATAAGTGCTCCTTTACACGAGGTAAGCGTTTTCATATAATGGTAGTAATAAGGGGTTTTAATGAAGGGGGAATAATATGAAGCGCATTGAGGAAGGAAAATTACTATGGAAGCCGGGGCAAAAATGGAAAGATGAAGCCAACCTAAACAAATATATAGCTTGGTTACAGGATAAAAAAGGGCTTCAGTTTAAAAACTATCAATCCTTATGGACATGGTCAGTTGAACATTTAGAAGATTTTTGGGAATCGATATGGGAGTACTTTGGCATTCAATCGAAAACGCCTTACACATCTGTTTTATCATCTCACAACATGCCTGGTGCAAAATGGTTTACGGGAGCAACATTAAATTATACAGAACATATTTTTAAAAATCGAAACGCCGAGGATATCGCCGTTATTCATGCATCTGAATTACGTGACACTAAACATGTAACATGGAAAAAACTATACAAAGATACGAACGCTTTACAACAAACTTTAAAACAACTTGGTGTTAAAAAAGGTGACCGTGTTGTTTCATATGTACCAAACATTTACGAATCGGTTGTATCATTTCTAGCGGTTGCTAGTTTGGGAGCCATTTGGTCGAGCGCTTCACCGGACTTTGGTACACATAGTGTTATTGATCGCTTTAAGCAAATTGAACCAAAAGTGATGATTACAATAGACGGCTATCGTTATGGTGGCAAAAATTTCAACCGAATACCTGTGATTGAAAAAATTCAAAAAGAATTACCTATGCTTGAAGCAACGATAGGTATCCCGTATCTTAATCAGGAAGTAGCATTTGACTCATTAAAAAATCCAATACGATGGGATGACGCCATCTCTATAAATCATGATTCTCTCACATATGAATATGTTGAATTTAATGACCCTCTCTGGGTTTTATTTTCATCTGGAACAACAGGTATGCCAAAGCCTATCGTTCATAGCCAAGGTGGTATGTTGCTTGAACATTTAAAGGCAACGGTCCTGCATACTGATTTATCAGAAGGTGACCGCTTCTTTTGGTTCACGACTACAGGATGGATGATGTGGAATTTCTTAGTCGGTGGTTTACTTGGAGGAAGTTCAATTATTTTATACGATGGTAATCCCGCTTATCCAGATACTGATATGCTTTGGCGTTTTGCTGAAGAGACAAAAATGACCGTATTTGGAACAAGTGCAAGTTATCTCACCACTTGTATGAAATCCGGTCTATCTCCTGGCAGGACATATGATTTAAGTCATTTAAAAAATATTAGTTCAACAGGTTCTCCTTTGCCACCTGAAGCATATCAATGGTGTTATGACCATGTCAAAGAAGACTTATGGATTGCTTCCGCTAGTGGTGGTACAGACGTATGCACAGCCTTTATTTTAGGAGCGCCAACTTTACCTGTTCATGCAGGTGAACTCCAATGTCGCGGCTTAGGTGCTAAAATTGAAAGTTACAATATGGCTGGCGAGCCGAAACTGAATGAAATTGGCGAATTAGTCATGACCGCTCCTTTCCCTGCAATGCCGATTTTCTTCTGGAATGATATAGATGGCTCAAAACTCCATGATAGTTATTTTGACATGTTTCCAGGGATTTGGCGTCACGGTGATTATATTAAAATTACCGAACATGGTTCTTGCATCATTTACGGACGATCTGATGCAACAATCAATCGCGGTGGAATCAGAATCGGGACGAGTGAAATTTATCGTGCGGTTGATCTAGTTAAAGAAGTTGAAGATAGCTTAATCGTAGATATTCCACTTAATAGCGGGGATTCATTTGTGCCACTATTTGTCATTATGAAAGAAGGCTATGAATTAACAGAGGATATTAAAAACAAAATTAATCATCAAATCCGAACACAATGTTCTCCAAGACATGTCCCAACAGGTATATTCCAAGCACCAGACATACCGAGAACTTTAAACGGGAAGAAATTGGAAATCCCAGTCAAGCGGATTTTGATGGGACATGACATCCATAAAGTGGTCAATAAAGGATCATTAAGCAACCCAGATATGTTAGAGTACTTTTTACAATTCGCTAAAAAACATATGAAGCAAAATGTTTAAATAACAAAAACACCGGAGTTCATATCAGGAGCTCCCGGTGTTTTTTTGGAAAGTTCAACTCAGACTATAGTTGGATTTCACAAATCTAAAAATCGTTCTCTCATCTCCTCCGTAAGTAATTGACAACTTTCCCGCTTGCCAAACCAGCGATAGCGATTTTTAGCCATCACACGATACACGATATTCCGAATAGCAGGAGGGACAATTAAACATATCGTCAACACTTTCCACAATCCTGTTAAATGCTTACAAATATGTAAGGCAGCAGATGATTCAAGGTAATAACGATTATTCTTTATTAACACAAGGCTATCGGTTTCTTTAGGCACACCATATGTTGTTAATAATGTCTGACCGACCTCACTTTGTAAGGAAGCAAATTTATATCGCCCTTTCTTATCACGCTTTATAATAAATTGCACACTCTGATTACAAAAATGACAATCACCATCAAATAAAATGATGTGCGACATTCAATTCCCTCCTACTAGCCTGAATTAAGACGACTTCATTGCCGGTTGCTTTAATAAACTCACACATACATAGGTCACGAATGACAATAAAACAGGCAGTACAACAACATGCATACCAAATGGTTGAATTTTTAACCAATCAAAGACAATATACGAACCGATACCAACAATCATCGAAGCGAGCGCACCATACTTATTCCCTTTCTTCCAATAAAGCCCCATCACAATTGGCCAAATAAACGCCGCTTCCAGTCCACCGAAAGCAAAAAGATTTAACCAAATAATCAAGTTCGGGGGATCAAGTGCAAATAAGAAAACGATGAAACCTAGTATAGCCGTAACCCCGATACTCATTGTTTTTATCTTTTTCGGTGAGGCATTTGGACGGATATAGTTTAAATAAACGTCTTTTACAACTGAAGAACTAACGAGTAATAATAATGAATCAACAGTTGACATAATGGCTGCCATTGGTGCAGCAAGGACGATCCCTGCAAGCCAAGCTGGCATCGTTTCAAGTGCAATTAACGGCATCACTTTATCAGCGACATCAATACCAGGTAAGATTGGCCGCGCAAAAACACCAATTAAATGCATATTTAACATAATAAATCCGACAACAATCGTCCCGATAATAATGGCTCGGTGCATCGATTTTGAATCCTTATAGGACATCGCTCGTACCGCTATTTGCGGTAATGCGACAACACCAACCCCGACTAAAATCCAAAAAGATGATACAAATGCTGGTGATAAATCACCCGCCGCACCAAATGGGGTAATCAAATTTGGGTTTTCAACATATAAATCATCAATAATATTCGAGACACCACCACCTGCGATAATAACAGCGATTAAAAGGATCAATGTTCCAATAAACATAATCGCTCCTTGGACAGCATCCGTCACAGCAACTGCACGAAAACCACCGATAACAACATAAAGAAGGACAGATATAGCGAATATAAACAGAGCACTCGTATAAGATAGGCCAGTTAATGATTCAATCAGTCGACCCCCACCAATCCATTGCGCTGCCATGGCCGAAAATAGAAAAACAATAATACTAAAAGAAGACAATAAAACAACCCACTTAGACTGATAGCGCTCTTTTAAAAAGTCGACAAGTGTGACAGCTTGGTAACGTCTCGCCATAATGGAAAACTTCTTCCCGAGAATCATCAACACGAAATAACCCGTTGCGACTTGTGACATCGCAAGTAACACCCAACCTAAACCTTGTGTATAGGCAACACCTGGTCCACCAATAAAACTACTCGCACTTCCATACGTCGCCGTCATCGTCATGGCCAAAATAAATCCACCTAAACTTCGCCCACCGAGAAAATAGTCTTGTAAAAAATTCGTCGATGAACGAATCGAGCGACTTGCCCATATCCCAATTCCAAACATCACGATTAACATTAAAATCATTGGAAAAAGCGCTTGCCCATTCATTCGTCTTCCTTCCCTTCATCATCTAACGGCACTTCAACAAAATATCTCTTCACAATAAACGTGACGAGAATGACCATCACGATCAAGCCGACGACACAACTATAAAAGAACCATGCCGGTAAACCGAGAACATATGTATATTCAGATGGATCTTTATGACCTAACCCATAAGCAAAGCCAAACCACCATATAAAATTAAAGATAACAAGTCCTACCCCAATAAGTGCTTCACGATGCGCTATTTGGAAGCGTGAATCGCCTTTTTTATTTTTCACCTTTTTTACCCCCACTTTCATTCCATTTTTCATGCGTATTTTAAGTAAATCGTTAGTTACATAAATATTAACATAAACGACACAAATCTATTTATCTCTAAAATTAAATGTAATTTTATTTAATTTCTAATTAACTTGAATTATAAGAAAAGTGATGCACAATAAATTTAGATCTCTACATAAAATTAAAGTAGCTATAATGACTAATGACCTTGTGAGACATCATTTAATAAGTGGGTGATTAGGTATGATTCGTTTTATTTGGCAAAATTGGTGGCGAAGGAAAGAGCGCTTGATTCTCCTTATTATAGGAGCATTAATAATTAGTAGTGGCTTATCCTATCTTCTTGGCATGTTAGATACAAATAAGACAACCATCGTGGATGAATTACAAAAAAGATGGTCTTCAGCCTATGACATTGTCGTTCGTCCTCCTAATACACGAAGTGAAACTGAAGAAAACAATTTATTAGATCCGAACTTTTTAAGCGGGATTAACGGCGGGATTAGTTTAGAGCAATATGAACAAATTAAAGCGATGGAACATATTGATATCGCCGCTCCAATCTCAATGATTGGATATACGGATTATTCACTCTATCTCGAATCCCTTACATTTAATGAAGATGGAATCTATCGGGTAATCGAAAAAAGAATAAACGATGATGGCATTCGAAAAACAGAAGACGTATACACATCATATATTCCTGGTGGTAGATGGCTACAATATGTCGACACAGCACTGGATAAAAATATACCACTTACTTATATGAACTGGTCCAATCATATGTACTTGATGCGATCCATGTTACTCGCTGCAATCGACCCAGAACAAGAAGCACAATTAATTGGAATCGATAAAGCCATTCTTCCGGTAGGAAATAGTAGATATTTCACGGCAGAAGATAAAGCGCGACATAAACCAGTGATCGAACCTGGAGATGATGGCGGAGCAGAGGATGAGGTAGAAGAACAACATATCACTTACTTTCCCGTCATTATTAATACCCATTCATTCGCTGACCAAGAGATTCACTATCACATAGAAAAGCTTGATATCCCATTTGATTCGAACACAGCTTTAAAAACGCTAGAAGATATTGATCAAAAAGGTGGCAAGAACTATTTAAACAGTCTGAAGGGAAATACCGTTACTACATATGAACATGATGAACAAGAACTCTTCTCGCAAATGATTAATAGTATCGCTGGAGTTGATCATCAGACAGGAGAACCGGTATCGGAAGATATTACAAAAAATAAACATAACCCTTTTCAGATGGACGATTTATTTTTAGTGAGTTTTGCAAGCCCACTAGAATATGATGATGTTTCAAGTCCATTTGCAGAAAAATGGCCGTTTGCCTATCGTATACGCACATTTACAGACAGCTTTGAAGATAGTTTCAAGGCGGGAGAATATACGTCGTTTCGTCGACCAATTGAACCTGAATTTGCCAACGCGGGTGATTTTCCAAGAATGAAACCGAACTGGATTGGGTTTTATGATGCGGAAAAAGTAAATATATCAAAAGACCCGACAAATGAATTACCAATGGAAACATATCGTCCAGCTTCGGCTAAACTCGTATTAGATGAGCAAAAACAACCGATTAACCCACCACAAATATTAAAACCAACTTATGATCCATTCGGCTATTTAGCTAATCCACCGACAATGTTAACGACACTTGATGCAGCTGAATACCTTTTAGGAGATAAACCGATCTCGGCCATTCGCATTAAAGTTTCGGAAGCAAGAGATTTATCTGAAGACAGCCAAGCAATGATTGAAAAAGTAGCTAAAGAGATTGAACAAAAAACAGGGCTCATAACAGACATCACGTTAGGTTCGTCCCCACAACCAACGTTAGTCCATGTACCTCAAATAGATGCTCAAGAAGAACTCGGTTGGTTCCAACAACCTTGGATTCGGCTTTACTCGTCAATCACAATCTTTCGTGAAGCGAAAATGGGCTTTTCTATGCTTATTTTCTGCATCATGGCCGTTGCCATTATTTACGTTTGGGCTTCAAGCTTTGTATCACTACTCGCTCGGCGAAAAGAGTTCGCCGTACTACTATCCGTTGGTTGGCGTCCACAACAATTACGTCAATTGATTTTTATTGAATCGGCAATAATTGGTAGTTTTGTTGCATTTGTATCATGGATCATCCTAGGATTTATTTATATTTCTGAAGAAGCCACTTTAGATCCGGTGCGATTCCTGTTAACTGGATTGATTGGCTTTATGATTTACATGCTTGGGGCCGTTATTCCAGCTGTCTTCACGCAAAAAATAGAACCGTATGAAACATTACAAACAGGGGAGATTTCTAAAACGAGCAAACGGTTTATGAAATCAAAGGGAATCATTTCCATGGCCTGGAATCATTTTATTGGCAAATGGAAGCGAAATGTTCTCTCGATTGCAGCGATTGCCTTACCGACCACCTTACTCGCTATCTTTTTATTTATCACCTTTCGTTTACGAGGCATGATGTATTTAACATGGCTCGGACAATATGTCGCCTTAGAAATTGGGCCTCGTCATTATATAGCGGTCATTGTATCACTCATGATTGCCGTCTTAACCGTCGCTGAAATCATGTGGCAAAATATAAGTGAACGTCAAGAAGAAATGGCGTTATTAAAAGCACTTGGCTGGCGAAATGGTTCTATTCGCCTCCTCATTTGGATGGAAGGCTTGTTCAGTGGTTTATTCGCAGCGATGATTGGTCTTAGTCTCGCATTTATGCTCATTAAGCTCATGTATCAGGACATCCCAATGACAGAGCTGCCGTTTATTTTAGCAACAGGACTGATCCCAATTATTGTAGGGATTATCGGTACCATTATACCCGCTGAACGAACAGTCAGGATGTCACCTGCATCTGGAATGAGCGGAAGCTATTCTAACAAAAAAACATCAGAAAAAAGTATGAAATGGCTTTTATTAACATTGTTCTTATCGATTTCTGCATTATTTGTTTATCTGTTCGTTCAAATATTAATATCCTAAAAGTAAAACACTTATTAAATAAACAATCCCGTCACTCATAAAAAAATGACGGGATTGTTTTGTTTACATATAAGCTAATCATATAAGTGGCAACGAACCGTATGCTCTGTTGTAAGCTCATGTTTAACTGGTTTTTCATGTTTGCATCTCTCCTGAACAAACGGGCAACGTGTATGAAATGGGCACCCCTCAGGAATGGCGCTCGCACTTGGGACTTCACCACTTAATACCGTTTCACTTGTATTCACTTCACGAGTTGGAATAGATGAAAACAAAGCTTTTGTATACGGATGTTTCGGTTCATCTAAGTCAGACACTGTCCCCATTTCGACCATTTCCCCTAAATACATGACAGCAATCCGATCACAAAAATATTGCACAACATTCAAATCATGTGAGATAAACAAATAAGTTAAGCGATATTTTTTCTGTAATGCTTTTAAGAGATTTAAAATCTGTGCTTGAACTGATACATCAAGCGCCGAAACGCCTTCATCAATGACAACAAATTCCGGTTGTAAAATAAGTGCTGCTGCTATGACAACACGCTGTCTTTGACCACCACTTAACTCATGCGGATAACGCTTCAAAAAAGACTCGTCTAAACCAACATCATGTAACATGTCGATAATCCGTTTATCCTGTTCCCTACGATTGCCCATTTTATGAATCATCAACGGCTCGCGTAAAATCCATTGAACCGTTTTCTTCGGATTCAACGATGCATAAGGGTCCTGAAAAACAATCTGGACTTTTCTCCGCCATGTTTTTAGCTTTGATGCGCTAAACTTAGAAACATCTTTTCCCTTATATAACACTTGACCACTCGTTTGCTTTATTAATTGAACAATGATTTCTCCCGTTGTCGATTTACCACTGCCACTTTCACCAACAAGACCAAATGTTTCCCCTTCACGTAATGTAAAACTAACACCATTAACCGCTTTAATAGACGTCTCTTTAGAAAAAAACTTCTTCCGAGGCATGTGATAAAATTTATAAAGATTTTTTACTTCAATCATGATGATGGCACATCCATTTCTTCCGTATAAAGATGACATTGAACCATTTGTTCCTTTATATTCACTGTTTTAGGACGAACGGTTCGGCATATTTCCATACGTTCTCGACACCGATCATAAAATGGACAACCACGATGGCGTTCTTTTAATGGTGGAACCCTTCCTGGAATCGTATATAGGGGTTCACCTCGTTTGGCACGGTCTGGTATGGAGCGGATAAGCCCTTTCGTATAAGGGTGAAGTGGCTGTTGGACCAGACGAGAAATCGGCCCCGCTTCAACAAGTTGTCCTGCGTATAGGACAAGGACGCGATCACATACTTGACTTAAAACACCCCAATCATGCGAGATAAATAGCATTGACGCTTTTTTCTCTTGTTTCAACTCACGAAACAACTGAAGAATTTGTGATTGTATCGTCACATCCAAGGCAGTCGTCGGCTCATCAGCAATAATTAAGTCTGGTTCACCAATTAGAGCCATCGCAATGACAATCCGTTGTCTCATACCTCCTGATAATTGATGTGGATATGAATGGTACAACGCTTCCGCTCGTGGCAAACCAACCTGCTTCATTAATTGAATCGTCTGTTCTTTGATCGCTTTCCGTGATTGTTTCGTATGTTTAATCAAAACTTCAGAAATTTGTCTTCCCACTGGATAAAGTGGGTTTAAAGCCGTCATTGGTTCTTGAAAAATCATTGAAATTGCTCTTCCGCGAATGCTTTGCCATTCCCTTTCAGAAAGATCGACAAGATTACGCTGGTGACGAAAGCGAATCGAGCCATTCGTGACAGAGGCATTGTCTGGCAACATACCCATGATAGCTAGAGAAGTAAGTGTTTTACCACAACCAGATTCACCTACGATTCCGACCACTTCATTTGGGTAAACCGTAAAAGATAGTGAATCAATCGCTTTATATTGACCGTCCGGAAAAGTAAATGAGACATCTAAATCCTGAATATGTAAAATCGGCTCTACCATCACACGTACCTCCTAGCTCTTTTTATCTTGCTGATCACGTATACCATCACCTAGTAAATTAAAACCGAGTACCATTAATGTAATCATTGTTCCAGTGATAATGACATACCATGGAGCAGTAGCAATATAAGGTTGGGCTTCTTTTAGCATCCGACCCCAACTCGGATCTGGCGGTTGCACACCTAATCCTAAATAACTTAAACCAGCTTCTGCTAAAATCGTTCCCGAAAAACTTAATGTCGCTGCAACAAGAATCGGTGACATCACATTCGGTAAAATATGTTGAAAAATAACATGGGTCGATCCAGCACCCTTCGCTTTACTTGCTTTGACATAATCGAACTGTTTTGTTTGCATAAAACTACTACGAATAATTCGCGCAAATGTTGGAATACTCATGATGCCAAGTGCAAAGATTGTATTTTTCATCCCAGGTTCAAAAACTGTAATAAGCATGATGGCTAATAAAATGCCCGGAAAAGCCATTAAAGCATCAATAAAACGCATGCATAACTCATCAATCCAGCCACCAAAATAACCCGCACATGCCCCGATCATAAAGCCAAAAAATAAGCCAACTGAAACAGATGATAAACCGATGATAAAAGCAGTCTGTGATCCTTGCATGATTCGACTTAATATATCTCTTCCGAAATTATCCGTACCGAATGGATGCTCCAAAGATGGTTTAATGAGTCGAGCGTCGGTTTGCATCATATTCGGATCATATGGTGTATAAAATAGACTTGTAATCATTATGACAAACATCAGTAGGACTAAGCTGATACCAATCAGAAAGGGGATGCTTCTTTTATTCTTCATCTCCATCACCCCTTCAGTCGAATGCGTGGATCAATTACATTATAGAGCAAGTCCACCATAAAATTAATAAAAACAACAAGTACAGCAATATACAACACCATGGACTGAACGAGTGGGAAATCTCTTGAAGAAATCGATTGAATTAATAGACTACCTAATCCTGGAAGACTAAAGACATTTTCAATGATGATACTTCCCCCTAATGTATCAGCAATAATCATGCCGATAATCGTTAAAATCGGAATAAATGCGTTTCGTAAAATATGTCGATAAACAATCCATCGTTCACTTAATCCCTTACATTTTGCTGTACGGACATAATCCATTTTTGTTTGATCAAGTATCGTATTTCGTAAATAACGAATCATTATCGCGATATTAGATAATGCTAACGCTAATGAAGGTAAAAAGAATGACCTTAACGCTCCAAAAAAATCCTCCGACCACGGAACATAACTATACGATGGAAATAATTTAAACGTGACCGAGAACAAGAGAATAAGTATGAAGCCAAACCAAAAAGATGGAATCGCAATTCCTAGTTGAGTAAGCATTGATAAAATGGTCGACACCCATTTTCCATCTGTTCGAGCGATAAAAATCCCTAGAGGAATTCCAATTAAAGCCGTTAAAACAATCGAAACGAAAGCGAGTGAAAACGTGACTGGAATTCGGTCTAATAATATATCCAATACAGGCTGTTGATACTTGAGAGACTGACCTAAATCACCAGATAAAAGACCCGATATCCAGCTTATATACTGTTCCCACAATGATTGATCTAAACCGAGTTCTTTTTCTAGTTGAGCAATTTGCTGTTCATCGGCATCCAGCCCGAGAATAATTTGGGCTGGATTGCCTGGAAGTACTTGAAAAACACTAAAGACAATGAGAGACACAAGGGTAATGGTGACAATAAACGTAAATACTTTATAGCTGAAATATCGCAATGGGAATTCCCCTTCATTTACTCTTTAAAAAGAAGATCTTCTAAATTGAATTTTTGTATCGGATACATTTTAAATCCTTCAAGGTTCTCTCTCATTGCAATCGTTCGATCAGGGTCCATAATAAATACCGCTGCAGCTTCTTCTGTTAAGATTGTTTGTGCTTCTTTATATAACGTCGCCATTTCAGCCTCATCGGTTTCTGCAATCGCTTGTTTAATTAACGCATCGAATTGATCATTTTTAAAGTTCATAAAGTTTTTATGGTAATCACTAACATAGCGACCGAGCACTTCAAATGGGTCGAGTTTTCCAGTAAAACCAACAATCGTAGTTTCGTATTTTCTGTTATTATAAACATCTTCCAACCATGTACTAAATTCAATTTGTTTAATTTCTGTTTGAATATTAATTTGATTTAGTTGTTCAACAATCACTTGTGCCGTATCAACATGAAATTGATAGTCGGATGGAACGGTTAATTCCATTGTAAACCCATCTTCATAACCAGCTTCTTTTAGTAAGGCCTTTGCCTTTTCAACATCAGGATTGTAATAATCCTCTAAACCTTCTTCATAATAAAGTGCCATCGCCGGACTCATATTCGAACCTAATTTCGTCCCTTTTCCTTCTGCTACTGTTTCAATGATGACATCTTTATCAATGGCATAATTTATCGCCTGACGTACACGGACATCATTTAGTGGTTTGACTTCATGATTCATCGCCATTAACTGAACCATGTTCTGTGGACCGCTTACCGTTTCAACGGAATCACCTAATTGATTAAGCCCTTGTGCCGTGACACCAGGAATAACATCGATATCCCCCGCTTGCATTGCTAAAATAGAAGATTCTTGGTCTGGCATGATTTTAAACTGAACTTCATCAATTTTAGGCATTTTATCTTTTTGGTAATAATCCTCATTCTTAACTAAAATAAGTTCTTGACCAACTTTGTACTCTTTAAATTTAAATGGACCTGTCCCAATTGGTTCCGTACTTTGTTCCTCATAGTCTTGCGGTACGATAGCAGCAATGTTTCGCGCTAAAAAGGCAGAATCTCTTTCCTTTAATGTGACCACAACTTCATAATCCGATGTTGCCTCGACTGTCTCGACAATTTCAAATTTAGAAGAATGGGGCTCATTTCCATTTAATCCCGCTAACTTCGAATACGAATAAACGACATCTTCAGCTGTTAATTCAGAACCATCGTGAAAAAGGACCCCCTCATTTAACTGGAATGTATATGTTAACCCATCATCAGAGATCTTATATTCTTTAGCAAGTGCTGGAATTAACTGACCTGATTCATCTGTATCAAGTAGTCCATCAAATACATTATCCATCATGGATGACGTATCTGTTGCAGCCGATAAATAAGGATCTAAATTATCCACTTCCGTACTCATCGCTATTCGAACCGTACCGCCCTTTTTGGCCACCTCTTCTTTTGAACCTGTTTTAGATTTAGAATCATTAGAGCAACCTACCATAACAAGAGAAGCAAACACAGTGAGTAAGATAATGTTTACAATATTTCTCATTGATCAAATCCCCCTATTATTATAATGTAATGGTTAGACCTTCTTTTGCATAAGTGATTTTTTTCTTATAAAACAGCCTAACTTCTTCTCTTAAACGATTTAAGTGACCGTAATGCGGAAAGTGAGTTAAAACAACGTGTTTCACATTTGCTTGCTGTGCTATTTTTCCGACTTCATTACTTGCAAGATGCCCTTTAATAAGACCCTGTTGTTTCATATATAAACTGCATTCAATAAGCAATACATCTACTCCTTTAGCAAATTGAATGAGAGTGTCGGTATAACCTGTATCCCCTGAGTAAACAAGTGTTTGTCCCGTTCGGTTCGTAACTTTCATAGAACAACATGGAATATCGTGCACATTTTCCGAAAAAGTAACCGATAATGAACCAACTTGAATTCTATCAGTTACGTGAAGTTGTTGTATATTCAATGCTTCTGGAAAAGTAAATGGTAATGTCCTTAACTCATCAGTATAAATATAAACATCTAACGGCGTCTTTCTATTTCCTAATTGTCTTTGGACTAACATCGCATATTCTAAACAATAAATATCAGCTATATGGTCTGCATGTGTGTGACTAATAAACACCGCATCTAACTCGTTAAGTTGTACATAGTTTTGTAAACGTGACAATGCACCACTGCCGCAATCTAATACAATACGTGTATCTTCATCTTGTACTAAATAACAAGATGTCGCTTCGTTAGCACGGGGGAATGCACCCCAAAAACCGACCGTAGTTAATTTCACGTATTAACATCCCCTTATTGTTCATTCATTGAAAACGCTTAAAATATTTATTTGTCAAACATTCGTTTATTTGTGAATAGCTCTATAATAAAATGTACAACTTATTTAATTTCCCCCTATCATTCGGATTAAGCGCTTTTGATGAAATAAGAGCAAAGATATAAAATAAAATGCATATAACGTTATTATATATTGTTTTTGTTGTTTTTGTGTAAATCTCCTATATAGTCTCTGTTAAGAATAATCATTCATATATAATAAAGTATGATAACGAACGATATCCATAAAGACCTCTAATGCCTTTGTCTGAAAAGGTGATTTCGTAATCATTGAAAAAACACGTCTAAATGGTAAACCTTGTACTGGAATGATTTTTAAGTCACCATACTTTAGCTCTTTCTGTACAGCCCATTTTGATAATAATGTCAAACCTAGTCCTGCTTCAACAGCGTGTTTAATGGACTGTGTGCTACTAAAATAAACATGGTGTTTTGGTTTCACACCTATTTGTTCTAACATCATTAATGTTGCCTCACGTGTTCCTGATCCAGGTTCCCTTATGACCCAAATTTCATCTTGTAGATCCTTTTTTGTAATGGTTCTACCGGACTTGGCGAATCGATGGCTCGATGAAGAAACAATATACATATCGTCTTTAGCAAATTTCTCTTCTTGGAGTGATTGATCTTTAAAACGACCTTCAACAATTCCAACATCTAATTGATGACGATTAACCAAATCAGCAATTGTCGCTGTATTACCGATCATAATCGACGGTTCAATATCGGGATATGCTCCTTTTAATTGAGCAATAAGTTTTGGCAACACATATTCCCCAAATGTATAGCTAGCACCAATCGATAACAAGCCTTTTGTTTGATGAATTAAATCATCAATCAGATGTTGCATATTCGTATATAAGCCAAGAATTTCCTTTGCATGATGGTAAACGATATCACCTGCTTTATTTAGACGAACATATTTATTCGTCCTCTCCAATAATCGCGTTCCTATATCATTTTCAAATTGACGAATATATTGACTAACTGCTGGTTGTGTCATATGCAATTTTTCTGCTGCGCGGGTAAAGTTCTGTTCTTCAACAACAGTAACAAATACTTCTAATCGCTGATCCACACTTTCACTCTTCCTTATTTTTCTTTATTATATCATTTTACTTATTGTTATTATAACAATGATTTATTTCATTTATCTATAAAACTCCTTTATCGTATGAATGGGAGGATGGCATCAATGACACACAAAGAACAAATAAAAAAACACCCTTTATCATCAGCAACTAGTAGGTGGATAGGTGGTGTTTTGTTTACATTTTTAATTGCCCTTTTAGGCTATTTACTAACCTATATCCCTGGATTCTCTTATGTTGGTCAACTTGCATCAGCTATAATCATTGCTTTTATTTATAATCTTTTATTCGGATATCCAGAACGACTCCGAACGGGCATTACCTTTTCTTCAAAAGTACTTCTCAGACTGGCAATTATTTTGTATGGATTGCGATTAAATATTCATACTGTGCTTGGCGAAGGAGTTGGATTACTCGCTAAAGATGCGTTAGTCATTGCTTTTAGTATTTTTGTTATGATGTTTTTATCTAAACGATTAAAGGCCGATCCAACCATTTCATTACTTGCCGGTGTCGGTACAGGTGTGTGTGGAGCAGCTGCGATTGCAGCCATTGCACCTATAATTCAAGCAAAAGATAATGATACAGCTATAAGTGTTGGCATGATTGCTCTTATTGGGACATTGTTCTCGATTATTTATGTTATAATCCGACCATTTTTATCTTTATCGTCGGTCGATTATGGTATTTGGTCAGGCCTAAGTTTGCATGAATTAGCACATGTTGCTTTAGCGGCAGAACGAGCTGGGCAAGATGCTTTAGCGATGGCTCTCTTAGCAAAACTCGGACGCGTGTTTCTGCTCATCCCGCTTTCGATTATTATAATGATGCTGATAAAACGTAAAAAACAATCCCAATCTACTGATGCACAGATTACTTTTCCATTGTTTTTACTTGGGTTTATCATGATGAGTTTATTAGGAAGTTATGTTTTGGGTCATTCGATTCCTGTCAGTGATTCAATGATGAGCTTTATATATTCTGTCACAACATGGCTTTTAACAGCTGCCATGGTTGGATTAGGTTTAGGTGTTAACATGAGAGATTTACGCCATAAGGCCCTTCGCCCATTAATGGCAATGATTGTAACGAGCATTCTCTTATCAGGTTTAACGTATCTTATCGTATTTCCTTAATATTTTTGATAAGGGCTGTCTAAAGAAGACTAGTCAAAAAACATAAGGGCATGGCACCAAACAGAAGAAAACGATATTTTAGTATCAGAAACAACATATACAAATGGCATTAACATTTCAAAATTTACAGATGAAGTAAAAGGCTGGTTTCCTTCTAACACAGTAGAAGAGTTAAATATTAATGGACAAGTTGCTATTTTACATCAATCAGAATCAGGAATTTGCGAGTTACAAATCATTACAGAGAAAAAATTATTTACAGTTGCTGGGGCAGATCGAGAAACCGTTTTAAATATTGCAAAAAAGATAAACTATTAATTTTATCATCTTCCTTATAAAACAAACATAATTTGGAAAAAAAGATTGATTTAACTAAGTTGTTGAGTAAGAACATAAGTGTAAAAAATTAATAAACACATACGTTTAATAAATGCCCCTTGCAAAAAATCCTATGACATTATATAATATAAATCGATTGCATTAAATCAGATATGGGGCATTAGCTCAGTTGGGAGAGTGCCTGCATGGCATGCAGGAGGTCATCGGTTCAAGCCCGATATGCTCCATCTTAGAAGAACGCTTATACATTAATGTGTATAGGCGTTTTTTTATTTTCTCATTTGTTACTAGGAGTGTTCATTTTGAATCAAAAGCTCATGTTATAAACATCTAATAATGATTAAAAAATAGGACTTTATTCTCTTGAGTTATTTAAAATTTTAGTATATTATACAATTATCGTTCTACTTTTGATAATTCCGCCATACATATTTATTTTGAGGAGAAATATCCCCCTAACACTTGATTGCAAATGTTGTCTTGTTATTTACTTAAATGATATACATGATTCAAAAACATTTGGTATATCAATTTTCATCCTTAATATAAATAATGGTAGAGTGTAATAAAGAAGGAGGTCATCATAATGATTATTTGTTCCAATTGTAATCATCAACAACAAGCTGGATCAAATTGTGAAAATTGTGGTCAGCCGATTCAGGGAATAAGTCACACCCAAGAACAACATACACAAGCCCCGAATGAGAATACCCACACCAACAAACCTAACGAAGTTGCAGCAACAGTCACCAATCAAAAAACAGACTCATCTTCTAATGAAACATTAGATAATATTAAGAAGGGCCTAGGATCCTATTGGAAGTTCTTTGTAGAACTACTAAAAAATCCAACGAAATCCCTTCAACTACATGACAAACATCTCGTATTTAGTATTGTAAGTATCTCCCTTTTTGTTCTAACTCTTTCATTAGGATATTACTTTACAATGAATACGACTATGGGAGGACTTTTTGGAGAATTAGAAGACATGCTAGGAAGCTTTGGCGGCTATGATTATGGATATTCTGGAGCTGGAGAGTTTTTTAATATTGTCCTTAAAATGATTCTCGTTGGTGCTATCGCATTTGGTATCTCTTATGGAAGTTTACTCATCGTATTTAAGGTCGCTAAACTGGAATTAAATCCTAAACAGTTGTTTATCCAGTTTAGTAGTTTATCGATACCGTTTCTCGTGTTAAATATTGTTGTTATTCTTCTAGGTGCTTTATCTGTAGGTATGCTTGCTAATTCATTATTAGGCGGAACCGTGCAATTATATTTATCATTAGTACCTGCCTTATTAGTTTACGACAAACTAACCAGTCATCCGCAACGAATCTATTATGGTGTTGGAACAGCGTTTTTAATTGGTACCATTAACATTCTTATCAATAGTTTGTTACTTAGTCAATTAGGATTATCGACAAGCCTTTTCTAAAATATTAAAAAAACCACCATCCTTTAAAAAGAATGGTGGTTTTTTTCTTTGACGGATATCATGTTAAATTCTAAGCATCGATTTCTTTCTTTTTAAAGACAACAATGGTGATAAATGCAGTAACAAGAAACCAAATTGTCATGATACCTAGATGCGGCCATACATCTGCTAAACCAGACCCCGCTTGTACTTTTGAAGCTAAGTCAATGAGTTGCATGTTCGGTAGGTATTCCGCTACGCTTAAAAATGGATATTTATCAATAAGTGATTCGATCAAAGAGCCGAATCCAAACAAGAACACGACAGGCATAATAATCACAGATGCTTCTACAACGGTCCTTGCTAATAAACCAAACAATGTCCCTAATGCGAGATAAAATAAAGTAGAAACAATCATTCCAACAGCAACTAAGACAATATTTTCCGGATTGTACTCCATAAATAAGCAGGATACAATAATCGTCACTGCAGTTAATGAGAAAGCAACTAAACTTTTTCCACTAAAAATTTCCACAACTGTGGCAGGTGATAACATCAATCCACGTAATGTGTTCTTCTCTTTCTCCTCAGCAATTATGGCACATTGAATAAATGTAGCTGTCATTGTAAAAGCAAGATTAATAACAAGATAATAGGCATCTATGGAAAGTTCATCAGCCATTCTTCCATATATCGCTGCCAACACTAACGGCATTAGAATCGATGTGGAAACATACATATTCTTCGATAAATCCTTCAAATCCTTATTAAATATAGCCATCACACGCTTCATTGAAAAAGTCATACAAGTTCCCTCCCTGTCATTTCAACAAAAATATCTCCTAATGTTGGTTCATTCGTATGGATAGACACTACTTGATCCGCCTGCATATAATCATATAATGTCTGTGCTCCTTCAGGCCCTCCTGGTAATAATAGCTCGCGTCCATCCTTTAGTAAGACTTGTAAGGAAGCATCTGAAAACTGATGACGCAGTTTTTTTGGTTCGTCAAGTAGCTGGATTTTACCTTTATGCAGAAATGCTACACGATCACATAATATCTCCGCTTCATGCATATCATGAGTTGTTAAAAAGATGGTTGTACCTTTCTTCGTCAACTCACGAAGGCCATCATGAATATGCTTAGAATTTGCTGGATCTAGTGCGGATGTTGGTTCATCTAAAAACAGTAGCTCTGGTTCATGTAAGAATGCTCTTGCTAACTGTACCCTTTGTTTCATCCCTTTAGACAGTTTTGAAACAACCTTTTTCTGCTCATTCCCTAAGTTCACCATTTCTAACACTTCATTTATTCGTTTTGCAGGTACATCATAAAGGTCACAAAATAATTTTAAGTTATCATAAATCGATAAACGATCATAAAGGCCACTATTATCTGTTACAACACCAAATTTCTTCCGATATTGTGGTTTATTTAATAGAGCAGCAGGCTGATCAAATACATATGCTTCTCCTGAAGTAGCTATTAATTGCCCGGTTAGAATTTTAATCGTTGTCGTTTTTCCGGAACCACTTGGTCCTAAAAATCCAAATGTTTCCCCTTTGTTTACTTCAAAATGAACATCTTCTAATGCGGGTTGATTGCCAAAAATTTTTGCTAATGACTTCACTTTAATCATTTGTTCCACCATTTTTCCTCCTCGTGATTTCCATCTGCTTGTAAATCTAGAATAGAGGAAAAACGTTGATTTGGCAGCATGTTTTCCATGAATGGAGCATTTTCCAGGATGATTGGAGCTTATTTTAGGCCCAACATTTCTTTTAATTGAGCCATTTTTGCCTTTGATAACGGTATAGAAGATTTCGCTTGATCATCTAAAATTAAATTAAAACTATTTCTCGTCCACGTGATCACTTCACGAACTTTTTGCAAATTAATAATGTATGAACGATGACATCGGAAAAAACCAAAATATTTTAACCGTTCCTCTAATTCATTTAACGTAAACGTCGTTGGAAAAGCTTCTCCTTTTATAAATAAATGTGCCTGTCCATCTTTACTCTCTATATAATCAATTTCAGGAGGGTCAAATAAAACAATTTTGTCATTCACTTTTGTCGGAATCTTATTAAATTCAAATGCTTGTTCAAGACTTTCTTCTGGTTCAGTTACTTCTTTTTCTGTTTCTTCAGTTTCATCCTTACCTATTTCTATTTGATGGAGACCATTCTCATCTAAACGATACACGTTATCTGCCACCGTGATGGCATTTTCCATATTCCCAGTCAAAATTATAATTGCCTTTTGATTTTGTTTTAATGTGTCAGTGATGGTAGAGAAAACACGCTTCGTCTCTAAGTCAACATTTAAATCAGCTTCTTCAAATATATAAAGTGCGGCATCTTGAAGCAACATCCGCGCAAATTGAATGCGTCTTCGTTCAGAAAAAGTTAATTTACTAATCTTTTTATACTTTTTCTCTTCTAACTGGGTCAATTGTAAAATATAATCAAACGTTTGTTTAGATTGATAAAGATCTCGATAAAACTTCATACAATCAATTACAGTCAACCGTTCATAGATCCCTTCATCAAAAAAACAAACAGCAATTTGTGATAAATAATGACGTTTATTTGCCACTATACTTTCATGATTGACAAAAATCTTCCCAGGTGCAACCGAAGTTTTGCCAATCAACATTTTTATTAGCGCATGACGGACATTTAAACTTGAATAAATGGCTGTGATATGTTGCTTATATATTTTTAGATCAAATGGAGGAAACAATGTTGTATCCTTATCATGTTTCGCTACATTTTCAATCGATAATACTTCCATAAAATCACCTTTCTAATGAAACTTTTCTCTTATTTCATCTTACTTGAATATACATCACTTTGTAATAAATATCTTGATTAACTTTTTGTTAAACGATGTCTAATAAAGGCTGAATGATGTATTTTTGACGTTCAATTAAGTTTTTATTTCGTCTATATCACTCACTGTTTTATACCCTTACACTGATACATTTGTTAATTAAGCATAGATATATGAAAATAAGAAAATGACAAAAGCGCTTTCATATGGTACGCTAAAAGTAATTGAATAAAAATATTAAATGCTACTAGGGGTGCCCTAATATTTGGGGGCTGAGAGGAAAACCGTTGTTTTCTAACTCTTATGGACCTGATCTGGTTAATACCAGCGGAGGGAAGTAGTCAGACAGCCTATGTCTATCTATTTCGACATTCGTATTATATCAGCCAGGTTCATGACGATGAATCCTGGCTTTTTTGTTATTCACAATGAAAGGAGTGATATTATGCATCAGCGTACAAGATTAATTACAATGATGGCGATTTTGATAGCTATTGGCGTTCTAGGTTCGCAATTTCTTTGGTTTCCGGCAGGGATTGCTAAAGCATACCCTGTTCAACATGCCGTAAACGTGATAGCAGCAGTTATGTTAGGTCCTATACCAGCAATAACAATTGCCTTTATGATTGGCCTTATCAGAAATTTATTTGGTCTTGGGACATTACTTGCCTTTCCAGGCGGTATGATTGGGGCACTGCTAGCAGGGTATTTCTATCAAAAAACAAACAAAATAAGCTGGGCTGCTTTCGGTGAAGCATTCGGTACAGGTATCATTGCTTCACTGTTTGCTATTCCGTTTGCCAAATTATTTATGGGAGCGGCTTTTGGAGCACTCTTCTTTTTCCCATCTTTCTTAACGAGTAGTATATCTGGAGCGTTGATTGGTTTATTTATTGTTTCACGTATGAAATCTACTCAGCAATTGAAATCATTTCATTTAAAATAACATTATCTTAGGAGGCATCAATCTATGAAACAAGTTAAATGTGCATTGACGATCGCTGGGACAGATCCAAGTGGTGGAGCAGGCATTCACGCCGATTTAAAAACATTCCAAGAACTTAAAGCATATGGGATGTCAGTGATCACATCTGTTGTGGCACAAAATACAACCGGAGTTCAAGCCGTTCACCATATTCCATTAGATATGATTGAAAAACAACTCGATTCAGTTATTAATGATATGCCAATCCACGCCTTCAAAACAGGTATGATTGCTCATATTGATATGATGCAAGTCATTAAGAAAAAGATAGAGTCGCTAAATGTACCATATGTCATGGACCCTGTCATGGTTGCGGCTAGTGGTGATCCATTAATTGCTAGAGAATCACAGCAATATTTACGAGATGAATTATTACCATTAACTTATGTTGTTACACCTAATATACCAGAAGCAGAAGTGATAACAGGAATGGCCATTCAAACTGAAGATGATATGAAACAAGCAGCAAAGTTGATTGTAAACACATATGGTGCACATGCAGCTCTCGTTAAGGGAGGACATTTTTCCGGTGATGCAACGGATTTCTTATATGATGGTGAACAAATCCATCGATTGACGACGAAGCGAATCGATACGAAAAATTCACACGGCACAGGCTGTACGTTATCAGCCGCCATTACCGCTTATTTAGCGCAAGGAGAAAATCTTGTCAATGCAGTTATCAAAGCGAAAGATTATATTACACAAGCTATTCGATATTCCTTTGATTTAGGAAGTGGAAGTGGCCCAACGAATCACTGGGCACCAAGAATGAATGAGGTGACACAAATTGAATCCAAAAATCATTGACAAAGTACGTGAAAAAAATCCATTAGTTCATAATCTCATTAATTATGTCGTTATGAATTTTGCGGCTAACGGCATTCTTGCTTTTGGTGGGAGTCCTGTCATGGCTATGGCTGAAAAAGAAGCTGAAGATATGGCTAAATCAGCCGGTGCTGTACTCCTTAATGTTGGTACATTATCAAGTGAAGATATATCTAGTATGATCCTCGCTGGACGGACTGCTAATAAGCACCATATTCCAGTTGTCCTCGATCCAGTCGGCGTAGCGGCTACACCCTATCGAAGTCATGTGATTACAAATATGTTAAAGAAAGTTAAACCAACAGTCATTAAAGGTAATGCCGGAGAAATTGCTCATCTTGTTGATATTCCCTGGGAAGTCAAAGGGGTCGATTCAGTTGGCGATGGGGATTTAGAAGAAGTCGCTATAAAAGCTGCACAAAAATATCAAACAAATATTGTGATTACAGGTGAGACAGATGTTATTTGTACTGGCAAAAAAGTCATTCAAAATACAACAGGACATCCTTATTTAGCACAAGTAACTGGGGGCGGATGTTTATTAGGCTCAATTATTGCTTGTTGTCTAGCGACAGATGATGCTATTGAAGATCAATTAGCCACGGCTGTTACATTTTACGGATTAGCAGCTGAATATGCTGCTTCCCAAAAAGCTGTCACTGGGCCTGGAACGTTTAAAGCGCACTTTATTGATGCACTCTCATTTCCGGTACAGAAATTGAAAGGATGATAATTGATGATATTAAAACAATGTCTACGTAAATATTTCATCATGGGGAGTCAGGATTGTGGCAAACGAAAGCCAGAAAATATTTTAATTGAAGCGATTAATAGTGGTATCACCATTTTTCAATATCGTGAAAAAGGTAAAGGAAGCTTATCGGAAAAAGAACAATTAGAACTAGGTAAACGATTGCGCGATATTTGCTTACAACATGACATTCCTTTTATCGTCAATGATAACGTAACACTAGTCGAACCACTTAATGCAGATGGCGTTCATGTCGGACAAAATGATACACCTGTTAGTATCGTCCGTGACATGTTTCCAGACAAAATAATCGGTCTATCCATATCAAATCAAGCTGAACTTGAACAGAGTTCCTTGGAATATGTTGATTATGTTGGAGCTGGGCCTGTTTTTCAAACAATGACAAAGCCCGATAAAACTCCTGTAGGCCTTAAATGGATTGAAACACTTCGGCATCAGCATCCAGAATTACCTTTCGTTGGAATCGGTGGTATTACGTCTAGTAATGCAACAAAGGTATTACAAGCTGGAGCCGATGGTGTTGCCGTCATTTCAGCAATTACTAAAGCAAATGACATTAAATCTGTCATTAATAAATTGTAATTTTCATGAAAACGTATATGTCAAACTAAGACATATACGTTTTTTCATTGTTTTGCGTTATATTTTGATGAATATTCGAAAAAATATACCTTGTAGTGATAATAGGTGGCGTATACGACCGTTTATGAACGTATACATGAGATTAGTACGTCATCCACCATTTGTAAGTAAAAATGGCTCATTATACGATTAATATAGGCCACAATTAAGGAGGTCTCGAGATCTATATTCTATTTTTCTGTGCACCGTATGAATAGCAATCCTATACATTTTTTTCAACTAAACAAAATCATGGAGGTTATCATTTTATGAAGAGTTTTAACAAATTGTTATTCATGGTGCTTTCTATTAGTCTTACAATTTTTATTGGAGCATGTAGTTCTGAAAGTGAACAAAACAAAGAAATGATTGTTTTTGCTGATAATGGTTGGGACAGTTTAAAATTCCATAATGAAGTAGCAGGCTTTATTATCGAACATGGTTATGGTTACCCGACCGAGAACCGTACAGGTTCAACAGCAGCCGTCCTAACTGGTATTGAAAAAGAAGAAATAGATGTGCATATGGAAATATGGACAACAAATCTAGGTGATATGTATGATGATCGCATTGAGAGCGGCGATTTTATAAAGCTTTCAGTGAACTTTGATGATAATTTTCAAGGATTATACGTTCCAACATATGTCATTGAAGGCGATGCTGAGCGTGGTATTGAACCAATGGCACCCGACCTTAAATATATTACTGACCTACCTGATTACTGGGGGATATTTCAAGATCCTGAAGATAAAGGAAAGGGGCGAATTATTGGCTCAATTTCCGGTTGGACAGTCGATGAAATACTATATGATGGATTAAAAGAATATGGAGTGGATGAAACATATAACTATTTTCGCCCCGGTTCAGAATCAGGAATAAATATTTCTTTAGCTGATGCTTACGAAAATGGTGAACCGTGGATCGGCTATAATTACGAACCTAATTGGGTGATGGGGAAATATGATATGACTCCAATTATAGAAAAAGATGACAATGGACCCCTAGCAAGTATTGGTCCACAGGATATCGATATTATCTCAAATAAAAGTTTACCCGAACGTGCGCCCGAAGTCGTCGAATTTCTAAAAAACTATCAAACATCTAGTGAAATCGCTAATGACGCGCTCCGTTATATACAAGATGAAAAGGCTTCTGCTGAAGAAGCGGCGATCAAATTTTTAGAAGAACGGGAAGATGTGTGGTTAGATTGGGTTCCTAAGGATATTGCTGAAAAAGTAATAGAGGCACTCTAAACATGCTGCTTTATGACCAATACCGGGAATAGCGCCCATTTCTCCGCAAATGAGTCCCTTCCTAGACGCTTTACCCATATATTAAAGCGAGAGACTCATGAGGAGGGCGTAAAACATGAATCATTATTTTAACCAACCACCATATGAAATGAATGACGATGAAAGGACATTTCCAGGATTTGGTCCCCCAGGAAGACCACCTATGTTCCCTGGTGGTGGGCCACCATTTTTTGGACCAGGAGGACCACCATCCTTTGGACCAGGAGGGCCACCACAAGCAGGAGGACCGCCGAGTACACCACCACCGTCATTTCAGCCTGAACAACCACAGTTTCAACTATTTGCCGTTGATCCTGGAGCCATTCAACGGTGCTTGTTCCGCTTCACCTTTATTTGGTTAGACAATGGGCGTTCATTCTGGTACTTCCCTACCTTCGTAGGACGTCGTTCAGTCGCAGGATTTCGTTGGTCGGGCTTTAGGTGGGTTTATTTTGGTATTGATTTAAACCGTATTGATTCATTCCAATGTTTTTAAAGTAAAATGTGCTCGGTTTCATACGATACCGAGCACATTTTCATTCATAATTATTCAATTTTTTTTAACTGGAGAACGTATTACATATTCATTCATACCTATAGTGAATGTCCGTATTTATAAAATTATTCATTGATAATTTGATCAACGGTTGCTTCAACTTCTTGGCGTGTCATCTTCTCATGACCACTTTTTAATGCTTTGAGTGTCTTTTTCGCTAATGCAAGTGGGATTTTACAGAAAAGGAGAATGTTTTTCGTTTGAATATCTTTCATATACATATCTGCTTTTTTTAGATTTTCCCCAGCATATTGAAACATGTCTTCCTTTGTCCAATTATCAGGGAAAAACTGAACGCCACGCTCGGCATCTTCATCAATATTACGTAAGACGTTCACTGCTTGTAGGCCTCTTCCATAGCCAATCGCAAGATCACGATTCGTTTGTGTACCGTCATATCGTTTCCAAATATCAGATAACATGACTCCAACTAAACCCGCAACATAATACGTATATTCATCCAAATCTTCTGCTGTTTGCACATGCCAGTCTTTCTGTACCCATTTTGCCATTCCAGTTGCCATTTCACTTGTGTATGCTTTAACAAGATCGACCATATCTTCAGGGCAAAAGTCAAGCCAATCACCTAGCCTTATCGTGACTTCTGGCAACATTTCAGCATGTGGGGCTATTAAGGATTCATATGCTTTTTTATTAAATGATGGTTCTGCTAATAACCGGCTTATTTCTCGTAATAATTGCTGTTTCGTCATAGTTTCTAATTGCACGTGATCTTCAATTTCGTCTATGGCGCGCATGCATAAATAAGCAGATCCAACTGTTTTCCTTAGTTTTGTTTTCAATAATTTTATTGGGATATAAAACGTTCGGCTTGTCTCTTTTAAAACACGCATTGCATCTCGATTTAATTGCTTTGCTTCCATCACCAATGAGGTTCCTCCTTTAATATATAACGAGGTATCTCAAGTATAACAGAAGTGAAAAGGTTTTTCTTATACAATCCATTACATGCACTTACATTTTAATTGTTTATTGTATTAGACTACAGAAACGCATTATGATAATGTTACATAACGGACGTATTAATCAAGCAGTCTGTGGATGGGAACTTTGGAAGTGAAAAACCCTTTCTACTTACCGATATCTTTCGGACTATTTGTCTCATCTCAACACCTGACATAGCGTTCATTGATTTTAGAAATAGTATACAGAAAGGAATGAGACAATGGATAAACGTGTTTACTTCTTAATGATTGTATCGTTCATCATTGGTATGGTTGAATTGATTATCGGTGGAATCTTAGACTTAATTGCTACTGATTTACAAGTAAGTTTAGGAAAAGCCGGTTTTTTAATTACTATATTTTCATTAATTTTTGCTATTGCGGGGCCTATTTTACTCATCGTTACTGCAAATATTGAGCGAAAGCGGTTAACACTCATTTCTTTATACATCTTTTTGATTGGAAATATTGTTACGGTCGTTAGTTCTTCCTACTCAATCGTTTTTCTTGGAAGAGTGATTACAGCAACAAGTGGTGCATTATTAATCATTTTATGTTTAGTTATGGCTCCACGATTAGTCGAAGAAAAGTATCGTGGGCGTGCAATTGGCCTTGTATCGATGGGAGTAAGTGCTTCTCTCGTATTAGGTGTGCCGCTTGGAATGACTCTTGGGCATTCACTCGGTTGGCGAGCCCCTTTTGTATTAGTATGCCTTTTAACAGCATTATCAATTATCGGTGTGCATTTCTTTATGAATCGCGTACAACCAAAGCCGTCCATTCCGCTAAAACAACAACTCGCTACTTTAAAAAACAAAAAAATCCTATTCGCTCACTTTACAACATTTTTATTCTTAGCAGGACATACAACCATTTATGCCTATTTAAATCCATTTCTACAGGAGACAATGGGTATAGGAGGTAATTGGATTAGTATCATATACTTTATCTTTGGAATAGCAGCTGTAAGTGGTGGTGGTTTGGGAGGAACATTATCTGATCTGTTCGGAACAAAAAAGACTATTTTATCCGTTATTGTTATCTTTGCAGCAGCTATCTTTTTAATTCCAGCTTCAACATCTTGGATGCCCGTTTTTCTAGTCATTTTAATTACTTGGGGAGTCATGAGTTGGGCCATTTCGCCAGCAATGCAAAGTTACTTGATTGAAACATCACCCGAAACATCAGATATACAACAAAGTCTGAATAACTCTTCACTGCATTTCGGAATTGCTTTCGGTTCCTTTATTGGCGGAGTCGTAATAGAGAACACTTCAGTGGTACACAATGCGACTGTCGGTGGCATTTTAGTTATTGTTTCGCTCTTAACTGCGATTATTTCCATGTCAACTCAAGCAGCACTTAACAAATAACATTCGCTCTTTTAATCGCTAGCAATTTCTTTTATAATGAAAGGAATATGGTATTAATTTGGAGGGATTCCGATGAAATATTCTAGTCGCTTTATGAAATTTATTGGTGGCCGTGATTTAGTGTTTGGGCTCATTATTTTGATCCTAATCGGAATCACAATTTTCGTCTATCAACACGTTTCTTTTATTTTTAACCCGATTGTAACCATTTTCTCAACATTATTGCCACCGATAATTTTAGCGTTTATCGCATATTACCTGTTAAATCCAATCGTTAATCTTCTGGAACGTTTACGGATTAAACGAATTTGGGGGATCATTATTTTGATTCTTGGAATAAGTGGTATTTTAACGGGGATTATCTTAATTACAGCACCCATTATCGAAACACAGATAAAAGATTTAATTAAGTTCTTTCCTGCTTATTTAAAACAAATGGGTGAAGGAATCCAATCGTGGCTACAATCATCTATATTCGGGGTTTACTATGATGAAGGATATAAATGGGTCGTTGACAACTTAAGTGACTTACCAAGCCAAATTGGGGCCTATATTGGCGGTGCTTATGAAGGCGTTCGCAACTTTGCGACCACCGTTACGAATGTTATTGTCGCTTTAGTCACATTTCCAATTATTTTATTCTTTTTATTAAAAGATGGTACACGATTTAAAAGCTATTGTTTACAATTATTACCACCAAAATTTAGAAACGATGCTAATTACATCTTGAAAAACATGGACGAACAAGTCGGTTCTTATATTCAAGGTCAGATCATTGTCGCCTCTTGTATCGGAATTCTGCTTTATATAGGTTACTTAATTATTGGTTTAGATTATGCAATTATCCTAGCGCTTATTGCTGCTGTGACAAGCGTTGTTCCTTACTTAGGTCCAACAATCGCCATTTCACCAGCAATTATCATTGCTCTTGTTCATTCACCGTTTATGTTATTAAAGCTAGCCATTGTTTGGATAGCTGTACAGTTTTTAGAAGGTAATTTCATTTCACCGAATATCATGGGAAAAACAATGAAAATTCATCCCCTTACAATCATTATTGTTTTATTAGTAGCTGGAAATTTATTTGGCTTAATTGGGGTCATTTTAGGTATTCCAGGGTATGCGATTTTAAAAGTCGTCGTGCAATACTTATACGAAAAATTCAAACGGCGTTATAACCGTTTTTACGGTGAAGAATACGGTGCCTATGATATTGAACAACATAATAATAAATCAGAGTAAGACTAAAAAAACGAGACTAAGACATAACTACCATTAAATAATACTTATAGATTGGTACATCAGATTTTGTTCACTAGAATGAAAGCCAGTATTTGGAAGATGGTTTGTATAGTTTGTTATAAAGAAAAATAATAATCCACTCCTTTTCTTTAGGGGTGGATCTCTTTTTTAATAATATCAAAGTTATCATTACGCCTCGAAGCGCGAACTCCCAATACGATATAACTTTAATTAACATCAACTTACATGACATTGAGCACTCCAATGGGAGATAACTTCAACTAATATCAATGACTTACATACCATTGAGCGCTCCAATGGGAGATAACTTCAACTAACATCAATGGCTTACATGACATTGAGCGCTCCAATGGGAGATAACTTCAACTAACATCAATGACTTACATGACATTGAGCGCTCCAATGGGAGATAACTTCAACTAACATCAATGACTTACATACCATTGAGCGCTCCAATGGGAGATAACTTCAACTAACATCAATGACTTACATGACATTGAGCACTCCAATGATATTACATAAAAAATGACACGATAAAAACTACAAATCTTCAGTACATTGCCAGAGATTCCTCAAAGTCAATTGAGAAATCTATCATTATAAAAGGTATCAAGAAAAAAACAGCTTGTGCCCTTTTGAATACAGAGCTTAAACTGCTTAAATCAATTTTTATTATCTCCTCTGTGTATTCCTTTGTCTACTTAACGAGGGAAAGTCCAGTTCATTTTGTCCCGCCCCGTTTCTTTATTTCTATAACTTGACTAGGGTTTATTCACGACTTTTTCAATCACTGTCATGAGGTGATCAGGTTTATGAAACTCGATCGGTGAGAAACTTTTGTCAAATTGAATATTTTCTGCTTCAATAATCAAAACGTAGCGTCCATTCACTTTTGCCAAATGAATGGTATCACCGAAGTCAGCTAGTAAGGCCTTTAAAGACACATGATCTAATTTCATTTTCAGTTCCACTTCAGGAGCATGTTCTGTAATTTGCGATGTTGCTTCAACGATTTGCTCTGTTGAAAGACGTTCTTGTAATTCTCGTTTTGGTGTCACCGCCCACTCTTCTAACTCCTCTTCCAATGCCACCTTTTCATCATTCGTTTCTGGATATACTTCTTCAATATGTTCTTGCACGATATCAACAACTTGTTTTCTAACAATTTCAGGAAGTGATTTCTCATATGCGACATATGGTAAAAAGTCCTCAAAATATCGCGCATGTGAAGCCTGATGCACTTTTACTTCAGCTTCATCAAGCATCCCCTCTTCTGGCATATACGGGTATTGAATTGATTTCATATTTTTCGTCGTAATGGCCATCTCTACCTGATGGATTAATGTTGACGCATCGGTAATGGTTGCTACTTTCGGTTCGAAGTCACATTTAATAATAAACAGGAAAGGATCATCGAAATACTTCGCTAATTTAGCCGTGGCCACGATCAATGCGCCACCACGTACAGCACTCGTTTCAGCATACATTTCTGCTATTTGATGTGTCTTTTCTTGGAAAATCTCTTTATTTTCGGCATATCTTAAGTGATGAAATATATTATAATTGGGGTTGGAAGTTAAATCATGTCCCTCTTCGACAATAAATCTACCAATTTTTGTAGGGCTGTTTTCGGATTTTGCGTGACGTTCTACTTTACGTTTAGCAATTTTAGTAAATTCACCATCCAAAAAGTTTTGTAACTGGCTCTCGTCATAATCTGTTTGATCCAATGTTTGATAATGTGATACACGTTTTGATTCATCTTCTATTTCTATAACATAAAAAGACAAATATTGTATATTAAACTCCATTTCATTCACCTTCTATCCTTTTAAAGTATAGAAAAGAGGTCCCTATCAGTCAATCATTGTAAACTAAATGTGAAACAGTGAAAACTTCTGAATTTTAGACTTTTTCACCTTTTTACTGTATAATAGTTAATAATTCCATTTTGGCTTCATGCGTTACATCATCTCTAAAGCGATTCTCTCTCATATAACAAAATTGTCTGAATTGAAGGAGTGTGACGTATTTGTCAAGACCAAAGCTATGGACGAGGGACTTTCTTGGAATCTCGTTATCAAGCTTTTTTTTATTTTTGCCATTTTATATTTTAATGATTACATTACCAATCTATACGTTAGAAGATTTAGATGGTAACAAAACACAGGTCGGTTTAATAGTTACCTTATTTTTAATTGCGGCTGTTATTATACGGCCATTTACAGGGAAGTTGTTGGATGCTTTTGGAAAGCGTGAAATGCTCTACTTTTCGCTCGGTCTTTATCTCGCTGCTAATTTAGGTTATCTAATCGTTGGTCATTTTACAACCTTATTATTTCTCCGTGCCATTCACGGTATCGGCTTTGGAATCGCCACAATCGCTTTAGGTACCATTGTAGCTGATATTATTCCGAAAGAAAGGCGTGGTGAAGGAATGGGTTATTACTCATTATTTATGAACCTCGCCATGGTTGTAGGGCCTTTTCTCGGATTGACAATGATTCAATTCACTTCATTTAACATATTATTTCTTGTCACATCCCTATTCTCATTATGCGCCTTCATCTCTGCACTCGTCCCAAAGTTGCCGCAGAAAACAACTAAAGCACACGTTAAAACAAGACTAAAACTAGATGACTTGTTCGAAAGAAAGGTATTATCAATCACTATAATGGCTGGACTCCTCTCTTTCACTTATGCTAGTTTACTGTCATTTTTATCCCTTTATGCGATTGAATTACAAATGGAGAAAACGGCAAGCTTTTTCTTTGTTGCCTATGCCGTCTTACTCATATTATCGCGTCCGTTTACAGGTAGATGGTTTGACCAGTACGGTGAGAATGTGATTCTTTACCCTGCTATTTTCATTTACGGACTAGGGATGCTCTTGTTAAGCCAGACTACACATTCTTTCACCTTTCTATTAGCAGGTGGATTAATCGGTCTTGGGTATGGGACAATCGTTCCATCGATTCAAACGATGGCGATTAACAATGTAGCACCACATCGTCGTGGGATTGCTACAGGGACTTTCTTTACCTTTCTTGATACAGGGATTGGTACGGGTTCATTCATATTAGGAATTGTTGCCCAGTTATCGGGATTGCGCCATCTCTATCTCTATTCTAGCATCATGGTTTTCCTGTGCATTGGCATCTACTACATCGTTCATGGTAGGAAACATAAGCGGGTTAAAAATAATTGATATTATTATATTTTCCTAGTCTAAAATTTATCTCGTCCTCGAGTCCTATATCTCTGTTAATAATGGTAATATATATGTTATGATATGAGCAGAAATATATCGATAAGAGAGGGTCCTTATGGCAAATAAACAAGCACTTATCAAATTTACAACAAATCGAAATATCCATCCCCATTATTACGATTATGCGACCGCTGTCCAACATGTTAAAGATATCTTAAAACATAAGATTGGTGCAGAGTTAAACCTCTATCATGCTGGGGAAGATGTGCATACATTGTTCGAAACGATGCATGACATTATTAGCGAAAATGAAATTGAGGTCGAGATACTATCAAGTGTATATGACAATGTTAGTGCCAACGCCATTAAATATACAGTAGAGAAAAACTATCACGTGATTCCATCCATATCAAACAATATATTTTATTTCGCAACATATGATGTTGCCATGGTAAGAATGCCAATCTATCAAAATCACGAAGACTTTGAGGAAGACTTCATATTTGCCAAAAATGATGAAAGTGTTATTCGCTTTATTAATGAGATGATTGAAAAGCAACGCCAATCCATGATGGAAGGCATTACGGTTTTCACCGACACGGATGAAGGAGTTGTACGTCATCGTGAAAAAATTACCCAACAAATCCCTCGTGAAGAGGTTTTACTTAGTGACAGTATTAAAAGGGATATCTTTCGGGCCATTGATGAATTCTTCCTAAAGAGTGGTGTATTCTTTAAGCAATACAATATCCCATATAAACGAGGCATACTACTTTATGGGAATCCAGGAAACGGTAAAACAACACTTGTTAAATCAATTGCTGGAAGTGTCACGGCACCAATTGTTTACTGGCAAATTACCGAAAACACATCTAGCTATTCGATTCAAGAAGTATTTGAAACCGTAACTAAAATGGCGCCAATGGTACTTGTCATCGAAGATATTGAATCCATGCCTGATTATGCACGTTCTGCCTTTCTTAATGCCTTAGATGGAGCGACATCGAAAGAAGGAATTTTTCTTATTGGTACAACGAACTATCCCGAACGCATTGACCCAGCACTTATTAATCGAGCTGGTAGATTTGACCGTGCTTATGAAATTAAACAACCTGATGAATCGTTGCGCCGTCTCTATTTAGAGAAAAAGGGCTTGAAACAGTTCCTTGATGAAGAGTGCTTCCTATACTTGGTAGGAAAAACGGAAGGACTATCCATCGCGCAGCTCAATGAAGTATATATGTCTATTGCTCTTCAGTGGCACTATGAGGAACCGATTGATGTCGATCAGATTGTTGACGATTTATTAGAAAACCACAGACGGACGATTAAGCAAGAATGGGATTCTGATGACTATATAGGAAAGGTCGGCTTTTGAGACTCATCCGAACTTGAATGATGTTAAAACTAAACATCATTCAAGTTCTTTTTTGTCTTTGAGATTGATCATATTTGGTTTAAGATTGTTTGAATATGTTATTTATGAACAAACGTTCACAAAATGTTAATAATTAGACACGTTTTATAGCCCTTAAGAGTCATGGAAGGAGTAAAACTCCATGCTATGATGAATTTGTACCCAATTCGCGAATGGTAAAGGGGATCTAGATGAGGAAATTCCTGGCAATTTTTATTACTTTATTATTTATCGGATTTAACCAAACGATTGCAGCTAAAACAGAACCAATTCCACTACAACCATTGATTGATCAAACAAAACCTGGTGCCATATTAAACTTACCGCCAGGAGAATATATTGGTGGAACCGTCGTTAATAAACCGATTCATATTAAGGGGAACGATCAAGTCGTTATTCTATCGAGTAATAAAGGGCCCGTTCTTCAAGTCAATGCAGATCAAGTTATATTAGAAAATCTTTCTATTATTGATCAAAGAAGTGCTAGTGATGAAACGGTTTATATCGCGGGAGATCATAATGAATTAAAACAACTAAATATAGAAACAAATGGCATCGGAATTCAACTATTTGAAGCCAATCATAACAAATTGCATCATATTCATGTTACTGGAAACAAAAAAGTCTCATTGGCACAACGTGGGAATGGCATTGATTTATGGGATTCGGATAATAATACAATTCATTCATCACAGATTGCTGATGTCCAAGATGGGATTTATCTCGAAAAGAGTAGAAAAAATGAGATCTACGATAATATCGTAACCCATTCTCGTTATGGCTATCATTTAATGTTTACTAACAAGACAAATCTTTCGAGAAATGAATCCTATTACAATATAAGTGGCATGATGGTTATGGGGACGAGTGGAACGATTGTAAAACATAACCAATTAAAACATAATCTAAAAAGCGTGCAATCATTAGGGCTTCTTCTCTTTGATGTTGAAGATGCTCAAGTTTCTCATAATGTTATATCTAATAATAAGGTCGGTCTATTTATTGAAAGCGCACATCAAAATAACATCACATTAAATGAATTAAAGCAGAATTTTATCGGTGTTCAGTTTTTAAAATCAACTGAAAATAACGTGACAGAAAATGCCTTTCTAGCCAATGTAATTCAAGGCCAAGCCGAAAGAAGTTCCGACAACCATACGGAATCTAATTTTTGGGGAGATCATGTCGGACTTGATACAGATGGGGATGGCTTTAGTAATTTATCTTATCAAGTTGACCCATTCTATCTGACATTAACAAAAGAGTACCCGCCTTTTCAAATTTACTTTCAGGCACCGGGGATGCAGTTTTTAGAGCAGTTATTTCATGCGCCTACTGACCAATGGTTATCTGATGGTTCACCCTTAATGGAGAACCCGATTCAATCTGATACCAAAGCAAAGACATATTCTTTTTATGTCCTATGCTTTAGTATAATACTATTCATTTTTAGTACAACAATCATATATATGGGGGCAAAAAGAAGATGAAAAGATCTCGATTATTTTTAATGATTTTACTCGCATTAACATTAGTGATTTCTGCTTGTGGTTCAAAGGAATACAATGCAGAGGATATTGATGAGGAAACAGATACTTGTGATGTATGTAGTATGGTTGTTCCAGATAATCAACATGCGACACAAATTGTTCTTGAAGATGGTAAAGTGTTAAAATTCGACGATATTGGTTGCCTACACAACTGGAAAGATGAAAATGGTGAAGATGATATCGGTGCAGAATTTGTGCGCGACTACAATACTGAAGAATGGATTGAGTTAAAAGACGCTACATTTACTTATCATGAGGAATTTGAAACACCGATGGCATACGGGGTGTACAGTTTTAAAGATAAAAGTGATGCAGAAAAGGTAATTGAAGAGGAAGGTAAAGGCGAATTATTGACGGCAGATGACTTAGCCAAACATAAATGGGAAATGAATATGGATATGATGGAACATGGTGATCACGATGAGCACGAAGATCATGATGAACATGGTGACCATGACGAAGAAGATGGCAAATAAGAAGGTAATTAAATATCACGATCATTTACCCCTATGTTAACATAGGGGTAAATCCATTAGAATAGAAGGACTGGTGAATGGTGCATATTTTAACGATTGCAAAACGTGAAATCAAGCTCGGTTTTCGTAATTCCTGGACATATTCTTTTCTCATTTTATTTACATTATTTACAATCGCTATCTTACTACTACAGTCTGGAGTCCAGTCAACAGAAGGATATACAGACATAACCGGAACGATGATGAATATGACCCTTTACTTACTCCCTTTACTAACACTTCTCTTAGGAAGTGTCTCGGTTGCTGTAGAAAAAGAAAATGGACATTGGGAATTATTATCTACATACGCCTTAACGAGAATGTCTTTTTTATGGGGAAAATGGATCGGCCTTTCCGTTATTTTATTAACCGTGCTTGCGTTTAGTTTCGGAGTAGCAGGATGTATTACTTTCCTATTTGGGAAAAGTCTATCATTAGGCACACTCGTATTCTTTTGGATCTTCTCAAGTATCCTAACCATTATATACCTAGGTATTTCTATAGCGATCGGTGCATTGGCTAAAAGTCGCTGGCAAGCATTAATTGGCAGTATAGGTGTTTGGTTTATAACTATCGTCATTTGGCCACTCTTATTAATTAGTATATTAAGTTTACTGCCTTATTCAATGTTATATACCATTCTTGAGGTCAGTACATTTCTTAACCCTGCTGAGCTCGTTCGTATCTTTTCAATGATGAAGATCGGCGCGGGGTCTGTTTTTGGACCGGAATATAACCAATGGGTCACTTGGGCGAACGGGCCGTTTGGAACACCTGTATTTATTGGTGTCGTTATTATTTGGATTATCATGACAATTGGTTTCAGTGCATTTATTTGGGAAAGAAGGGATCAACGTGAGTAATGACTTGCTTCATGTCGAACAAGTAGAGAAAACAATTCAAGGAAAAAGTATTTTACAGCCTCTTTCTTTCACACTGAAAAAGGGTCGTGCGCTTGCACTTTGTGGTGGGAATGGTGCAGGAAAAAGTACATTGATTCGTATGATTGTAGGTCTTACTCAATTGACAAATGGCTCCATAACCCTAAACGGTATGACAAAAAAATCACATCCAAAACAATACGTGAAGTCAATCGGCTATATGCCAGATGACTTTCAGTTTCAACAAGCCGTGACAGCTAAAGAAACGATTCAATTTTATGCTGCATTAAAAGGTGTTGATCAAAGTCGAATCGAAAAAATTATGAAACAAGTTGGATTAACAGAACATCTTGCTAAATCAATGGGAGCATTTTCAAAAGGTATGCGACAACGCATGCTTCTTGCACAGGCATTGCTTACCGAACCGCCACTCATTGTGCTTGATGAGCCGACAAATGGCCTTGATCCCTATTGGGTCAAATCATTTGGAAGCATGATCTTAGATGCTAAGGAACGTGGTCAATCGGTTGTATTTTCGACACATGATTTACATGTTGCTGAAGAGGTGGCTGATGACATCATCTTTTTATATGACGGCGAAGTGATTAGTTCTGGTCCTATTGAGGATTATCAAGAAACAGGACTTTATGCCACGTTCCAAGATTTAATACTTCAATCCCAATAACCATCACTCTACCTTTTTGGTAGAATGATGGTTATTTTTTCCCCTTAACATAGCCTTTTTCATAAGCATATTTTGCCAATTGTACACGATTATTTAAGTGTAGTTTTTGGAATAAGTTTTTTAGGTGGTTTTTTACCGTATACTCGGAAATTTCTAGCCCAATGGCAATATCCTTATTTGTGTAACCTTGTGCAACCCATGTTAATATTTCTCGTTCTCTATTTGAAAGGGTATCACCTTCAACTTCGTAACGTTCCTGATGACTGGTAAACTCTTGGAGCATTTGCTCAGCTAAACGTTTAGATACAGGAGCTTGGTCTCTAGCAACTGCTTTTAAATAGTTAACCCATGATTCATTGTTAACGGTTTTCAATAAGTAACCTTGTGCTCCACTTTTAATCGCTTCAAATAAATGGGTAAAATCATCGGAAACCGTTACAACTACAATTTTAACATATGGGTAATGACTCTTAATCAGGTGTGTCACTTCTAAACCACTCATTCCTGGTAGATGAATATCCATCAAGATGAGATCTGGCATAAGCTCCGCTACAAATTCAATTGCCTCTTCACCCGTTTGAGCTTCTCCTACAATATTGAACACGGCATCTGTTTTTAATATTTCGCGAATACCTTGTCTTGCCATCGGATGGTCATCAACAATGAGGACGCGAATTTGCTCTCCCATTTTACTCACCCCCTTGATTTAAGCCCGGAAAATGAGAGCTGTCTTATTTCCTAATCGTTTTAAATCCATTGTCCAATTGATTCGCTTGCAACGGTCATGCATCATCTGAAGACCATAGCCACCTTGTTTATCTACATCATCTTTTTTAAAACCTTTTCCGTTATCGCGAATAATGAGTGACTTCTCTTCTGAATTAACGATGAACGTCACTTCAACTTCTGTCGCTTGAGCGTGTTTATGGATATTCATTAATGCCTCACCAATACAGGAGGTGAGTTCGATTTTTTCACGTGTTGATAAATAGTCTTCTTTGATTACAATATGCTTTGTAACAGGGATAGACGTATCTTTTTCAAATTTATGAATCTGTTTGTGAACAGTTTCGACCCACGGTTCTTCTAATGCCTGTGTTGGTACTTTTAAATGATGAATCCCTTGTCTAACGTAGTCATGAATATGATGGATCGTTTGTTTTAACTCTTCAAACATAACCTGATCATCATCCTTTACATCAAGTTGATCGAGTTGTTGAATCTTAATAGATAATAGAAATAATGATTGCGCCAATCCATCATGAAGTTCACTAGCAATTCTTTCGCGCTCTTCTAGCATCGCCTTTTCAGCGCGCTCAGCCCTTAATTGTTCTTGAATGCACTCCATTTTTTTAAAAAAACGTGTTAGTAATGTAAAGGTGACAAACAGAACGATAATAGGTGTTAACCAATTTCCTAATTCCATCGAAATATAAGGTAGTAAATATTCATGACGAATGTATTCCCATAAACCAACTGTTACAGTTGGAATAATTAATATAAGTGCCTTTATTTGTTTGTATGTTAATTTACTGTCTCCTCTTTTTTCGTCCACTGAATTTTCTCTCCTTATTAATATAATGTTCTAATTTCATTATAATCGATAGAAGTGAATTTAGCAGACATACAAATAAAAAAGCACCCTTTCCATTTCATGTCAGGCTGCTTTCTTAACAATATGTTGTTATTTTCCTAATGTCCATACGTTCATAACCTTCTCAATTAGTCTGTTATCTTTTTCTTCCATTCGGTAAAGGCAATACATTAATGTCAGAAATGAGGGGGCTGCAAATGGAGAGTCAATATGTTGTAATACATTGATTTGTACATCATATGAGCCCTTATCATAACGAATGACGGCGAACGGTTCATCTTGCAACTTACATGTCAGCTCTTCCTGCAAATTACCTTCCGCAACTTCGAAAGAATTACCGTTTATATGACCCTTTACACGGAAAGTTAAGGACATCTTCTGTTCTTGAAAACAAAACATCTCGGAATTTTTATGATCCTGAAAAAGATATTGAGTTACTTTTAAGCCTAAACCGGTTTGCTTTTTCATTCCGACAGATGAAATCATTTCACCTGCTACATTTTGAAAGGTGTAGATGCTATTTTTCGCTATCTCATGATGTAATAAATCAATCGGGTCATGTGTCCGGATAATATATCCAATTAAATGACCATCTTGATTAAAAACGGATAAATTATCACTCTTCCTAAAAAAGAGCTTGTCCTTAAATAAATAAGATTGATGTGTGTCATTTTGCTCGGTACGTTTGAGTTTGTCTATAAATCGCTTCATCATAATCTCCCCCATGAGCGTCCTAGTATTATATACGATTATTCACACAAAATGTTTCAGTATTTTTAAAAACAAATAAAAAACGGTGTATCAGTTGATATTTCAAACTGCACACCGTTTTATAATTTATAATTCTGCTTTTAATTGTTTTAGTAAGGTAACGACTTCTTGTGACGCTTCCTGCAAACGCTCAAAGGCTTGTTGAGCTCCGGATAAATTCCCGTTTGCATAACATTCTGCTGCCTTCCGGGCACAATTATGAACAGCCATATGTGGCGTTTCAAGTGCTTTATATGATGCTTTATCCTTCATTTGCAATGGCAAATCACTGTAATACCATCGTCCTAAATGACACGCTTCATGTGAACCCACTTGTTCTGCTTTCAAATCCTCGATTCCTAAAAGCATGTTATAAATGCGCCATTTCCACAAAAGATGGTCCGTAATAGCAGACTCAATAATATCCTTAGACTCCAATTCAATATTTGTTTCAAAGAAGCTTCTCCGATTCGCATCCATCTGCTTACTTAGTTCCAAAATCGTTTCGGCTGTTTCTATTGCGATTACTTGTGACTCATCGCTTTGTTCAGAAATGACTGCATTTCGGTCAGAAATTTCTTGGATTGCTGCTGTTTGTTCTTCGCTCATGGCAGCAATTTGCGATATTTCATGGCTAATTCCTTGAATCGCTTCTACAATTTTAACAAGTTCATCACCAGCTGTCGTTGCACCGACAACACTTTGATTAACCATTTTTTCCGTTTCCTTAATCTCTTGAGTTACAGCATTAGATACCTCTAATAAAGACTCCATATTAGACGTTATCTGGGTAATCTGTTCTTTTGTATGTTCCGATAATTTACGAACCTCAGAAGCAACGACTGCAAATCCTCTACCATGCTCACCTGCTCTCGCCGCTTCAATACTAGCATTCAAAGCTAGTAAATTCGTTTGTTCGGCAATTTCTCGAACGACATTGACAACATTCTTTGTATGTTCAATCTCTTGGTCAAGTTTACTTACTCTATGAACAACCTGCTCGTATACCTGACCAACTTGTTGAATCCCGTCCAATGATTCATCAATGACATGCTTACTTCGATTTGCTGATTGTACCGCATCATCGGTTCCTTCAGATACAGTAACAGCATGATTAGCCACTTCCTGAATCGAAGCCGTCATTTCCTCAGTTGCCGCAGTCACACTATATGCTTCTTCTTTTTGCTTGTTCATGCTACTAATGAGTTCACGTGATGTATCTAATTGGGTTGTATAATTTAACAAATCGGATATCCCGAATAAGAATTGTTTGACAGTTGATTGTGTGTAGACTTCAACAATGAGCTGAACATCAAAGGCAGCTAACTTTTGAATCGCAAGTACCATTTGGATCATCTTCTCAGAACGATTATACATTTTCTCCATGATGATAGATGTCATCATTTGGACTAGTAGCTGATACGCAGCTGTAAAATGTTGCGATGTTAAATGTATGTCGCTATGTACCTTACCAATAATTTGACGTGCCTTTATATAATCATTATTGATTTCCGCTCGAAAAAACTGTTCTAAATATGTGGTCATTGTCTTTTTTAGACGTTCAACACTCGAATGCTCATTAATCAAGTGTTGTAACTCTTCATAAGATGTAATTGTCTCATAAAATGTATCAACTATTTCAGTTAAATAAGGCGAAATGATTTCCGCTGCATCCCTGACATGTTGCAATGTCTTGTCATTTATACCCAAAAAACTCAATCTCTTACTTACGTCATCATTAACTTGCTTGATATTTGTTTTCTGCGAGAAATTCAAGTAATCATGCCAAACGTTTTTTGGTCGTTTTGTAAAAATAGCCATATGTGTTGTGTCCCCCAATGTTTAGATGTTTAACTGTCTTCGTTCAGATTCATCCTTCATCGATTAATAGATAAACATGTAATTCACCAACACCCGAAAATGAGACTGTCACTTGTAGTCCATTTCGATACCCTGTTAATGTTGTATTTCCTTCCATAATCGTAGGTGCCGTAATATCGGTTTTTACACCTTTTGTTATAATATCGGTCGATAAATTACCCGCAATCATATTACCGAGTTCCCCACTAAATGAATGTAACATCTCCTGCTCCACTTTCATCCCGAACATCGCTTCACCTATCGAAGCAAACACAGATTTATCTCCAGCTAAAATGAGCTTTCCTTTCATTTGTCCGGTAATTCCAATTAAAACTCCAAAATGCAAATGAAAGGATTGTTTTAATGCTTCTGTATTTAAAATTTTATAGGGGAGAGAAACAACTTTTTCTAGGGAAGCCATTGTACCATTTAATAATTCTTTAATGAGAACATTTCTTTCAATCGTTCGTGTCATGCATTCGTCTCCTTAAATCTCTATACTTAATCAACTGTTGAACAGAGCATATCTTGATCAAATACATGATATTGCGCCTTACCTTTTGCTTTTGACTGGTATAATGCAATATCTGCTTTTTTATATAAAGTTTGAATATCTGTACCATGTTCAGGTCTGATGGCAATACCTATACTTGCAGTGACATGGTCAGCTGCTAATGAATTCGTGTTATTAATGGATAGTTGGATAGCGGAAATCAATTCTTTCGCCACATCATTTACCAATCGCCTATCACTAATATACAAGACGACGATAAATTCATCCCCACCGTAGCGATAAACCTCCCCTATTTTATCGACAGCTTTTTCAATTGTTTTAGCAACATTTTTTAATAGTTGGTCACCGGAGTCATGACCTAGACAATCATTTACTGTTTTAAAATGATCTAAATCAATCATAAATAAGGCAAGCTTTGCACGATTATTGAACGTATCGAGTGCCATTTCATCAAAAGCGGCTCTGTTTTTCAAGCCAGTTAAACTATCGTGGAATGCTAAGTACATCGGTCTGGAAACCCATTTAGCAATAATAAACGAAATAACGATTGTAACGGCAAAGATAATAAAAAGCTGAATATAAAATATTTGTTTATTGCGATCCAAAATCGCTTGGATTGTATTTTGATTATAAATAATTTCAATGACCTTTTGCTGGGTTGTTCCATAATCATATTCTGATTTGTAAGGGACATAGCGGTAAATGACCTGCTGATCCTCAATATGCCCTTCTAGTTCTACTTTCTCACCAGAAGTGAGTGCTTTATTAAATGCCTCTCTTCTCTCAACTGTTAACCACTTTTCTCTAGGGTTTTTTCCAAATGGTTTGCCAGCGATGTTTAATATATTTATCTCGTTAATTGGTGGATATTTCTGAGCCAAATAATGATTCGCTTTAATGAAATCAAAATCTTGAAAAACAGCTTTATCCTCCAACAAAACGCCAAGTTGAATTAAATATTTTTTATCTCTCGTTGCCATATAACTATATTTCTTAACATGGCCTGTTTCCTGTTCTAGATCAATCCCATCGTGATGAAATTCACCTGATTTAAGTCTGTTTTCCAATACTTTAGCAATTTTTTTGCAGCAACGATTAAAGTCAAGGCCAATATCTGGCAAGAAACTACTGTGAGTGATTACATTTTCCTGGTTAATAATGTAAATATCTGCATCATATTTTTCTTTTAATAATTGAAAATCCCATGTGGAAAAATCCGGGTTTTCTTCATATTTTTCAATTAATTCTACCGATGCTTTCTTCATTTGCTCAGCTATTTCATTATTAAAATAATGATTAACCTTTTCAACAGTCTGTAATGTTTGCTCAACCATATCTTCAATCGAGTTAACTTGTTTTATATTACTTTCAACTGTATCTGTCCGTATCCGCTTATAATCAATGATCGATATCGTAAATGACAGAGAGCAAGCAAATAATATCATCATTGCGAATAGCTTCTTCCTAAAATTATTACGCACTTTTTCACCCCTTTATCGATGAAGGGTTACATTTAACTAGGGCCACTATAAAAACGTATGTTCCATAACTTTTTACCTAATATAGTTATATTATCTCAGACTTATGAAAAAAATGCCATTTATCGTACACAATTTCTCGCTTTGTTCAAAGGTTGTTCACAATTTAAAAAACACAGCCTGAGCTGTGTTTTTTAGACCCTATTTTTTGTTATCTTTATTATCAACGATGTCCTGAACATCTGTTTCTTCGGCAAATTCGACACGTAAGTTTTGTAACGACTTTATATCGCGTGACTCTGTTTGATATGTTTTTGCAAACAAATGCGCTAAATATCCGTGAATAAAAAACTCACTACATAAGAAGAAAAACGCTGCAAAAAAAGCAAGTGGAACAATAGCATATTCAACACCGATAAAGAGATTACCCATATACCAAAATAAAGCAAATGCAAAAGCAAAGTCCAAAATTAGCGCGATGATATTGCCGAAGTAACGGTAGAAGATCATATCCCCTACGATATACGTTAAAGCAGTTATAAGAAGTGACATCCACAATAAATTAACAATCGGCATATGATCATAAATCCCAAATAATGATAAAACAATCACAATCATCACAATGAGTTTGATTCCGAAAACCTTGATATGTTTCATCTAACGCACCTCATTCCATTGAGTTACCATTAGTATGAAACATATTGGTCAAATTTATAACTCGGAGTCTACTGGTTCTCCATCATACTCGGTTATATTTACTTTAGGTGGTAATTTAATATAGAGTAAACTTTCACCTATACCTATACTGTTCCGTTCATCATCCTGCCCAAGTTGACTTTGAAATTGTAGAAATGGTAATTCAGCTTGCAACCGAGAAAATCTTACATCCCTTTCTATTCCTCCAATTAATAATTCATTCTGTCTCAATTCAACAATCGGAGTCACGTGATCATTAAGCTCATAATAAAAACCGTCTACTTTAATCGGTGATTCGTAATAGGTGATTTCAATCATGCCTTCCTTTTCGGAATGACCGTGGTCGATTGGTATATCTATATAATCATTATCGATTGAATTTATTTTGATTGTCGGATTATCATAAGGAAATTCCCATGTTCGTCTAATAAATGATTTACCCTTCGTTTCTAACGTCCCTTCTTCAATATATTGCCATAACATCGGTAATTCATCAATGTCTTCTTTTTTAATCGCTTGACTAGTCTGCTGTTGTGGTAAGAACAAATAAACAACTAGCCCAATAAGCAATAAGATGAAGTAACCATTTAAAAACCAGTGGCTTTTAAAGTCGAGCCTTAACTTCTTAGGAATAAAAAATGTTAAATAAACAATACCTAATACGGGAAGTAAAGTAGCAATCACAAATATCATATCATTCATCATGTTATCTAACCTCCTTCTGATTAGATATCCAGAAAGCACATAAAATAGCGACCGTGATTGTCGTTAGCGTCTTTAACAAAAAGATTGGAAAGGAGCTTTCAAAAAAGTAAAAGTGATTCACTTTATATAATAGATCTATATTCATCGTATTTAACATCACAATTGTACCGATGATAACAGTTGGAATTAAAAAAGCGAATGAATAATGAACCTGCACAAGACATCCAATCAGATATCCGATGATACTAAAGAAAAAAATATAAATAATCGTGCCCATAACCCCATAGACATAACCTTGTAAATCCGCAATTGCAGATAAAGATATCACCTCTTCTAATCCAACAAATAAAGTGTGTAAACTTATTATCAAGTAACGTGACATGATAGTTGTTAAACCTGCTAAAACACTTATAGATGCTAAAAACAATATATTTGCGACATTGCTATTAATGCGTGTTGTCACAAAATGGTAGTCTTTTTCACGATATGATTTCGTTGTTATTAAAATTCCGGTGACGAATGCCCAAAGTAACGTTAAGATGATGACGATGTTTGCATTAATATTCTTAAGCTGGATAGAAATAAATCCATTCCCCGTCTCTGATACGCTTGACCCCCCTAGCGAAAAAAGAATGGCAATCAATTGCAGTAAAACTAAAGTCGTTAATGTACTTCGATAGGCTTTCCATTTATATTGAAAAAGCGTGAAGATGTTGTTTTTTGGATTAATTGTAATGAAGGACATGATCAATTCCTCCTTGTTTTTGTTCTGTTAAATAAAGACATAAATCAGAAGGTGTCACCCCAGATAGCGTAAGCCCTAGTTGCTTTGCTTGATTCCATTTAGCTGTAGATAAATTATTTTCAACAACGACAAAGGCAAAATCATCATATTGGTGTTCTTGATGGATGATATTGACGTCCTGTGCCCATTGCATGACAAGCGCTGTATTCCCAGAAACTTGACGGGCATATGTTTTTAATTCATCAATTGAACGATGTAACATGTCCTTTCCTCGATCTACCAGTAGTACATTTTCTAGGATATTTTCAATTTCGTTGAGATGATGACTTGAAATAATGATTGTACGGGGATAAGCCATATAATCTCGTAATAAGACGCGGTAAATATCTTTCCTGGTGGCTAAGTCCATTCCTGTTGTCGGTTCATCGAATAATGTAATCGGACTACGAGATGCTAGACCGAAAATCATATTGAACGTGCTTTTTCTACCTTTGGATAAATGTTCATGAATATCTCGGGGATCAAATTGAAAATAATCAAATAATCGCTGGGCAAACGCCATATCCCATTGGCGATAAAAGCGTTTACCTTGCTCTAATATTTCTTTTAATCTTAATGTATTTGGAAATCCTAATTGGTCATCGACATAGATTATATTTGCTGATACGAACAAGTTGTTAAACGGATCTTTATCTAGTACACGAACATCACCTGCAGTTTTTTTCCAAAATCCAGCCATGATTTTTAAAAGGGTCGTTTTTCCTGCCCCATTTCGACCAATTAAACCGGTCATCGTATTCTCTTCAATAGACAAATTTAAACCATTCAATGCTTTCTTACGCCCGTGAGTTTTCGTTAATTGATGACATGTAATCACGTTCATTCTCTTTCCCCCTCAATTTGTTGAGTCATGCTTCTTATCAAATCAATCAATTCCTCTTCACTAACTTGAAGTTGTCTTGCTTCTACAACGACATCTCGGACTAAACGAGTCAATGTCTCATTGCGACGTTTATCTAAAATAATCTGCTTCGCATCTTTGGTTACAAATTTCCCCAATCCACGTTTCGTATATAAAATGTTCTCGTCTGAAAGCATCTTTAAACCTTTTGCAGCTGTAGCAGGATTAATATTAAACATTTCTGCTAACGTATATTGTGAGTGAACTTTCTCATCAACGGAAAATGTCCCATTAAGAATTTCGTTTTCCATCCATTCGGCAATTTGTATATAAATCGGTGTCATGCCATCTGAATCTAACAATAAATAAACACCTCCCTGCAACTAACCCGGTGCATTAGTCTTGTAATGTAGTATATTACACATACAAAATAAATGTCAATTAGTTTTCAAAAATTGTCAAAAGTGATGTCTGCTAAACTCAATCAAACGTTTGATTGAATATTTATTAGTAAAGAAAGCGCTTTAATAAATTTAACATTCAATTCTATTGATTTTTACCATCATTTAACGCTATAATGTCCACTATACATAAACATATGTCGTTTTACAGAGAACACTAAAGGGAGATGGTCAAAGAAATGGATAGAAAAATAGGGATTGGAATATTAGGGCTTGGTGTTGTCGGGTCTGGCATCATTCATATCATTAAGGAAAATAAAGAAATGTTATATAAAAAAATCGGCTCCAACTTATCCATTGAACGTGTGTTGGTTCAAGATATTGAAAAGGATCGTAATGTAACCTTACCTAAGAAGTTATTAACGACAAATCCTGATGATGTGTTAAAAAATCCAGATATCGACATTGTAATTGAAGTAATCGGTGGGACAGACGATGCTTACATTTTTATTGAAGAAGCATTAAATAACAGAAAACATGTCGTTACAGCAAATAAAGATTTAATTGCCCTCTATGGTAGTGAGTTACACGACCTAGCTGAACAACAGGGCTGCGATTTATTTTATGAGGCGAGTGTCGGTGGGGGTATCCCAGTTCTCCGCGGATTGACAGACGGGCTAGTATCAGATGAAATCCAAGAAGTAATGGGTATTATTAACGGGACAACGAATTATATTTTGACAAAAATGGATGAAGAAGGTGTTCCATTTGAAGAGGCTCTTCAAGATGCTCAGAAACTTGGTTTTGCTGAAGCAGACCCTACTGCGGATATTAAGGGGCTTGATGCAGCAAGGAAAATGGCGATTCTTGCACGCTTGGCATTCCATATGAATGTCGCATTAGATGATATTGAGACACGTGGTATTACGAACATATCATTAACTGATTTAGAATATGGGAAGCAGCTGGGGCTTACAATGAAGTTAATCGGTATGGCTAAAACACATAATGACACAGTAGAAGTGAGTGTTCAACCGACGTTTATTGCGAATGTTCATCCGTTATCAGCTGTAAAAAATGAGTATAATGCTGTTTATGTTAAAGGAAAAGCTGTTGGTGAAACGATGTTCTACGGCCCAGGGGCTGGAAGTCTTCCAACAGCAACAGCGATTATGGCTGATGTCATCCATGTCGCTAAAAATATCCAACTAGGAATCACAGGTAAATCAGGACCGATTATCGAACGTTCAGCTCGATTGTCCCCACCTCATTTGCGAACAAGTTCATTTTATATTCGGCTTCACGTACATGATCGGGTCGGGTCCTTTGCTCATATTTCGCAATTATTCCAAGACATGGATATGAGCTTTAAACGCATCGTACAAACACCAATGAAAAAACAACAAACCGCAGAAATCATTCTTGTTACCCATCAAACATCTTTAGAGTCTTTTACCAATGCCATGAATAAGTTACAACAGATGGATGTTGTTAAAAGTATTGAGAGCTACTATCAGATAGAGGGAGAGACTGTATAATGCATTCACCTGGACTATTACACTCATACCGCGAGTTCTTACCGGTCAATAAGCAAACACCACAACTCACATTACATGAAGGGGATACACCTTTAGTCTATTTCCCTAATCTATCTAAAAAGTTAGGGATAAAATTATATGGAAAAATCGAAGGTCTTAATCCAACTGGTTCATTTAAAGACCGTGGAATGGTACTTGCTGTTGCTAAAGCAATGGAAGAAGGCAGCCAAACAATTATCTGTGCTTCAACTGGAAACACATCAGCATCAGCGGCTGCTTATGCTGCCAAAGCAGGTCTTGATGCATGGATTGTCATTCCAAAAGGAAAAGTCGCACTCGGAAAATTAGCACAAGCGATTATGTACGGAGCAAAAATTGTCGAAATTGATGGGAATTTCGATGATGCATTAAACATGGTACAAAAGATAAGTGAAACAGCCCCGATTACACTCGTTAACTCGATTAATCCATATCGAATTGAAGGGCAGAAAACAGCCGCTTTTGAAATATGTGATGAGCTAGGTGATGCGCCGGATATTTTGGCTGTTCCAGTCGGTAATGCTGGTAATATTAGTGCCTTTTGGAAAGGGTTTAAACAATACCATCAGGTGAAACAAACAGGTCTTCCTAAAATTTACGGCTTTGAAGCAGAAGGTGCTGCAGCGATTACAAAAAACAAAGTTATTGAACAACCTGAAACGTTTGCTACAGCTATTCGTATTGGTCATCCTGCTAGTTGGCAACTTGCTGTAAAAGCGCGTGATGAATCAAATGGCTTAATCGAAGCTGTGACAGATGATGATATTCTAAGAGCTTTTAAACTGCTTCCGAAACTTGAAGGCGTATTTGCTGAACCAGGGTCTTGTGCTTCAATTGCCGGGGTCATTCAACAATGTAAACGGGGAAATATTCCGAGTGGCAGTACCGTCGTTGCAGTATTGACTGGAAATGGGCTTAAAGATCCACAAACAGCAATTGATTCACTACAATTCGATAAGACATCATTACCTAATGATGAAGAAATAGTGAATCAATTTATTAAGAAAGAGGTTATTGGATGACTCATTTTCGAATACGTGTTCCTGCTACATCAGCAAATATAGGACCTGGCTTTGATTCGATAGGAGTAGCACTTAATCGATATCTGACATTATATGTTGAAGAAAGTGCACAATGGCAAATTGAACATCGCTCAACACTGCTTCCTGAAAATGTGGATGTACACTCCCATTTTATTATTAAGATCGCTCATAAAGTAAGTCAATTCTATAAAGAAAAGCTTTCACCTTGTCATATTACAATAGATAGTGACATACCACTTGCAAGAGGACTCGGTAGTAGTGCAGCTGCGGTACTTGCAGGGATTGAACTAGCTAACCAGCTATGTCTCCTACAATTAAGTCAACAAGAAAAATTAAAATTGGCAACAAGGTTTGAAGGCCATCCCGATAATGTTGCACCTGCACTATATGGTAACTTTGTTTTAAGCTTCTATCACGAAACGAACGAAACAATCGATATCATCACTTTAGACAATATTAATATACAAGCGGTAGCTTATATACCACCATTTGAATTATCTACGGAAGCAGCACGTAAAATTTTACCAGAAAAGCTTTCATTAAAGACTGCTACACAAGGAAGTGCCTTAAGTAATTTAATGATTGCTGCACTATTAAAAGGAAACTATGAACGAGCAGGATATTTCATAGAAAAAGATGTTTTTCATGAACCGTATCGCAAACCATTACTACCCCATTATGAATTGATTCGTCATGAAGCCAAACGAGAAAGCGCCTATGGAACATTCATTAGTGGGGCAGGCCCGACAATGATTTCCTTTGTTTCAAAAGCAAACAAACAACCATTAATAAAGCATATGAAAAAAGTCATACCGACCTATGACGTCGTACCACTTAATATTGACCGACATGGCTTACAAGTCCAAACATAACAAAGAAGAACGAAAGTATCATAGAAAAAGGAAACAAAGTTACTTCGCTTTGAAAATACACGTTGCTTTTAAGCAAAAAGCTGGTGAATCGTCACATAACATAGACGAAATGACACCAGCTTTTTCTTGGAAAACAAAACCTATAACTGTTAGTTAGTAGTCACTAGATGTGACAGTAGTTAACAAGAAGTTTTCGCATACTTTCTTTGCCGAACCCCTAAGAGTTGAAACATATTACTGTATAGAGAATATGCGTCTAACACCTTTAACGATTTCATTTAAAACAACTGGAAGGACAGATAAACCGAGAATAAATAACCAATCATCCCATGTTAATGGAATAACATGGAACCAATCATTGAAGATTGGGGTGTAAACAATGGCAACTTGAATAAGAATGCCGAAAACAAATGAAGCCATTAATAAACGATTTGTAAAAATCCCTACTTGGAACAATGATTTCCTTTCACTTCTTAAATTAAATGCATGAAACAGTTGTGAAATACTCAGTGTCATGAACGCCATTGTTTGTGCATGAATTAATGCTTCACTCGGAATATGTTTTAAATCTAATGTCCATAGAGCACTAGCCCCTGTATACACCTTTAACCCTTCCATAAAAGCAAACAAAGTTAATATACCAATAAGTAAACCATTTCCTATACTAAATGCAATATTTTCTCCAGTGAAAATTTTCTCAGTTGCTGAACGCGGCTTCTCTTTCATGACATCAGGATCATCTGGATCAACACCGAGTGCAATCGCAGGCATCGTATCCGTAATTAAATTCACCCACAAAATATGAATTGCCGTAAGTGGTGCTGGCCAACCGAGTAATATACCAATAAATAAAGCAGCTAATTCACCTAAATTACATGATAATAAAAATAGAATGGATTTTTTTATGTTTTTATAAATATTACGCCCACGTTCAACGGCATGTGTAATCGTAGCAAAGTTATCATCTGTTAAAACAACATCTGATGCCCCTTTTGCGACATCTGTACCTGTAATCCCCATTGCAACCCCGACATCAGCTTCTTGTAATGACGGAGCATCATTCACACCATCACCGGTCATCGATACGATATGTCCCTGGCTTTTCAATGCTTTCACAATTCTTACCTTATGTTCAGGGGAAACTCTTGCAAACACACGAATCGTTCCGACCTTTTCTGCTAATTTTTGATCGCTCATTCCATTTAATTCGACCCCTGTCATCGTTTGATCCTCATGATCGGCAATATGGAGTTCTTTTGCTATAGCAAGTGCTGTTTTTTGGTGATCACCTGTAATCATGATGACAGCAATGCCAGCTTCATGACATTCGGCAATGGCTGGTTTCACTTCTTCGCGAGGTGGATCGATCATGCCTGTTAAGCCTAAAAATACTAAATCTGTTTCATAATCTTTCTGATCAATTTGCCCTGTCACTCGCTTATAAGCTATACCTAAAACACGAAGGGCGTTTTCTGACATTTGATCGACTTGTTTTTCTATCGCTAATTTATCTTCTGTTGTCATCGGACGTGTAGCACCGTTTTTTTCTATTTTAGTTAACTTTGGAAGTAAACGCTCTACTGCCCCTTTAACATAAACAATATGATGTTCTCCTAATTGATGAAGTGTTGACATCATTTTACGCTCCGAGTCAAAGGCCCTTTCATTAAGGCGTGGATATTCATTTTCCAATTGTTTTTTTGAAAGACCAAATTTATCGGCAGCTGCAACCAATGCCATTTCTGTTGGATCGCCCGTATCAAGGGTGGCATCGTTACATAAACTGAACGCATGAATAAACCGCTCAACTGTTTCGTTCTCAATAGAGGTATCTTCTAAACGGTCATATGCACCATTTATATACACATGTGTAACTGTCATTTTATTTTGCGTTAATGTTCCAGTCTTATCTGAGCAAATGACACTAACAGATCCAAGTGTTTCAACGGCAGGCAACTTCCGAATCACAGCATGTTGCTTAATCATTCGCTGAACACCTAGAGCTAACACAATCGTAACAATCGCTGGCAAACCTTCTGGAATAGCTGCTACAGCTAAACTAACCGCTATTAAGAACATATCTAATATTTCCCGACCTTGTAAAAAACCGATTAGAAATATGACGGCTGAAATCGCTAATGCTCCTATACCTAAGATCTTCCCTACTTCATCTAATTTCTTCTGAAGCGGTGTCATTTCTTTTTCTTTATTAGCGAGCATTTTGGCAATTTTACCAATCTCTGTATCCATTCCTGTCTCAAGGACAACACCTGTACCACGGCCATATGTAACTAGTGTGGACATAAACGCTCGATTTTTTTGATCACCTAATTGAACATCTTTTTCAATACTTGTCCAATGCGCATCTTTTTCAACCGCTATGGACTCTCCTGTCAATGAAGATTCTTCAATCTTTAAGTTAGCTGTTTCTACTAAATGAAGATCAGCTGGCACAAATCTTCCAGCATCTAGAATGACAACATCACCGACTACGACTTCCTCTGATGAGATTTCTTGAACAATACCATCACGTTTAACAATGGCATGTGGTGTCGATATTTTCTTTAATTCCTCTAAAGCTTTTTCTGCCTTTGCCTCTTGAATGACACCAATAACCGCATTTAACACAACGACGAGTAAAATGATAATCGTATCTGCTACTTCACCTACAAAAGCCGAAATCAAGGCAGCAATCACTAAAATATAAATCAACATACTGTTCATCTGACGCCATAATAGCGTCAAAACAGATTCCTTCTTCTGTTCATCAAATCGGTTTGGGCCATTTTTTATTAACCGTCTCTTCGCTTCTTCAGTTGACAATCCAGTCTCTACATGGTTCCATTCATTCGTTTCCATTAGGACATCCACCTACTTTTTTTTGTTGATCCGTGCATCTTTTTCATTCCTAATTCCATTTTAACAAGTTTCCCCACATATTGACAAAACGAACCCATTCGTTAAGATGAAAGAAATACCGTTTGAGGTGATCCTGATGAAAATCTTAGTTGATTCAGATGCTTGTCCAGTCATTGATACCATTATAGCTACTGCCAAAACATGTGATACACCAGTCATTCTTGTTAAAAGCCATGACCATTATTCAAATGACATACTTCCTTCTCATGTGAAAACCATTTATGTTGATCCCGGTTTTGATGCGAGTGATTATAAAATCATTAAATTAGCAAATACCAATGATATTGTCGTCACCCAGGATTATGGCTTGGCTTCCCTTCTACTTACAAAAAAATGTCATGTCATTCATCATAATGGTTTTTTGTTTACTGAAGATAATATCGACCGTTTTTTATTAACGCGTCATCTTAGTGCACAAGCGAGAAGGGCAGGGCAAAGAACAAAAGGCCCTAAGCCGTATACGAATGAAAATCGTAACACATTCAAATCGTTGTTAAATCAACTGATCTGTTCACAAAAATAAAATCCCATCTAAACTCTTATTTCAGATGGGATATATAAGGCAGGGCTAGCTTCTTTTAATAACGTGAAAATTATTTTGCAACACCGGCCAGTTTTGTGGAAATGGTTGACCGAGTACCCAATAACTAATGCCACGTAACCCATAGTCCTTGACAACATCATATTTAGCCTGCATGCTCCGCGCATCTTCAAACCAGACTTCATGCCGCTGACCCGTTTCATCAACATAGCGAAAAAATGGTGCCTCATACGTTTCATTGTATTGGATATTCACTCTATGCTCCTTCGCCAACTGTAATGCCCTTTTCGGACTAATTGTTCGAGCAAAAGTCCCTTCTTGCCAAGGTATTCTCCAATCCCTCCCATAAAGTGGTGTTCCTAAAAGAATTTTCTCAGGTGGGATATCTGTTACGGCATAATCTAAGACATCCTTCACTTTATTGATTGGCGCAATCGCCCACGGTGGTCCACCTGCCCAGCCCCATTCATAAGTCATCAATACAACAAAATCAACAATCTCACCATGTGCTTCATAATCATGTGCTTCATAAAGAAGTCCTGGCTGATCAGCTCTTTCTTTAGGGGCTAAAGCGGTTGAAACTAAATAACCTTCTGGATGAAGCCGGGCGACAACCCTCCTAAGAAATGCATTATAATTTTCCCGGTCCTGTGGGTACACATATTCGAAATCAATATTCAACCCTTGATAACCTTTTTCACGCATCGTTTCTAAAATATTCGTAATTAATGTTTCTTGTAATGTTGGATTTCTAAGAATACTTGCTGCTAAATCGGAGTCAAAGCGAGAATTTCTAAAATTTGTAATGACTAATAAGGGCACTGTATTTGTTTCTTCTGCAGCTTCTAATAATAAAGTGTCTTGCATGGTATCCAGTGTACCGTTCGCTTGAACAGCATACATAAACGGAGATAAATATGTGAAATGTCTCCCTAATACGAGAACCTCACCCCTTCCCCCTTCAGTTGTGTCGGTGCTGTAGGCATTCACCTCAGTTGTTGGCCGATTATCAAGTGGAATATTTAGCACTTGACCAACTGCTATTTGTGAAGGATTAGCAATTTGGTTCGCTGCTACGATTTGTTCAACCGATACACCATAGCGCTGTGCAATGGCCCAAATTGTCTCCCCCCTCCTTACAGTATGACGCACTTGTGGGATAACGAGTAAGTCACCTACAAAAATAAGCTCTGGATTCGTTATATTATTCGCCTCACGTAATTGTTGTAATGTCACACCATATTGTGCTGCAATGGCCGATAAACTGTCACCAGGCTTCACAACATATTCCCGATTCGTCTCAGGTATAACGAGTGTTTGCCCAACAACTAATACGTCTGGCTCATCGATGTCATTAACAAGAACGATGTCATCTAGACTAACACCATATCGTTGTGCAAGTGCCGATAATGTGTCACCACGGTTTACGACATGAATTCGCATGATTAATTCCCCCATTTACATTCTCTCCTACCTATGATATTCACCTATTGTTCGTCCAAGTGACAATCATTTTAAGTCTGTCATCTGCTGTTCATATTGCGTTCATATTCCATTCATTCTGTATTCACAATGTCGTTTTAATATGAACATAACGATTGAATGTAGGAGATGATTAAACATGCTGAAACCAATTAGACAGCTTGTTCGTTATACAACGAGTAAAAGAGGGGCAAAAATAACCCTTCTCATATGGCTTATTGCGGCGGTTGTTTTTATAGCCTTTGCTCCGTCAGCAAAAGATTTTCAAGAGAGTAGTTCAGGTGGGAGTATAACCGAAGATATGCCTTCTGAAGTTGCTTTAGACATAGAGAAGGACATGTTTCCATCAAAGGAAGGGCTCACAGCATTGCTCGTTTTTCATGAAGATGACGAAATATCTAAAGCAAATCGTGAGCAAATTAGTCAATTAAGTGAATGGCTCGCTTCAGATAACAAACCCAAAAATGTACAATCAGCTCTGCCTTATCATGAATTTCCAGAACCTGTACAGAAGCAGATGTTTTCTGACGATCAAACGACATTATTATTTAATGTTACGTTAGAAGAAAATTTAGAATCAGATGAGATCCATAAGACATTAGATGACATTTCTAATGAAATAAAGGCGATGGATTTTAAAAACATCCAACTTGAAATAACAGGACCTGCTGGCATATCAGCAGATACGATTACACTGTTTAAAAATGGTGATTTCGTATTAATGATTGCCACGGTGATTCTTATTTTCTTTATTCTTATTCTCATCTACCGTTCACCACTTCTTGCGATTACACCACTCATTATCGCGGGAATTGTCTATATCGTTGTGGATGGAATACTAGGTCTTTCAGGTCAATTCGAACTATTTGCTATAGATGGACAAGCTACTTCGATTATGCTCGTTCTACTATTTGCTGTGTTAACCGATTACAGCTTATTCGTTTTCTCTAGATATCGCGAAGAATTACAAAAGCACTCATCTAAATATACATCGATGTCCGAAGCAATGTATCACGTTTCAGAACCAATCTTCTTTAGCGGTGGAACGATTCTTCTAGCGATGCTAGCCTTATTTGCAACTATTTTTGAGCCATATCATCATTTTGCACCTGTATTTTCAATTGCCGTTCTCATTATAGCGATAGCAGGATTAACTTTAATCCCAAGTATCTTTGCTATTATGGGGCGCCGTGCGTTTTGGCCATTTATACCAGCAGTAAACAAACAAAAAAAGAAGAAAAATACATTTTGGAGTACTGTCGGACAGTTTGTTAAGAAACATCCGGCGACAATCGCTATCTCATTACTTGTAATATTATTTATCGGTGCGAGTCAAGTACCAACAATAAATTATTCATACAATCTACTAAAGACATTTCCTGAGGATATGTCTTCGCGTAAAGGATTTGAACTGTTAGAAGAGAGATATCCAGCTGGACTTCTAGCACCTGTGACAATTATATTAGAATCTGAAACAGAAATTGAAAAAGATGAATTGTTTCTACAACATATTAAGACATTGACAGAGCAGTTAAGCTCTTATGACAATGTAAGTGATGTAACAAACATCACTGATGAAATGGTAACTGGTAAAGAACCACTTCCTACAAATATGTTTTCTGAGACAGATAAGGCGATAAAATTAACACTTACATTAGAAAGTAATCCTTATGACATGGAGTCATTAAACGTCATACAAGCATTACGAGAAGACTCTGATAAACTATTATCTAAAAGCGGTCTATCTAGTAGCCACTATGAATTGCATTTTAGTGGACAAACAGCTGAACAACTTGATATAAAGCAAATGAATCAACGTGATATGATGGTATTATTTCCACTTGTTATTGTATTGATTACGATTGTACTTGCATTCCAAACACGTAAACTCTCATTATCAATTCTAATGGTCGGTACCATTCTATTATCATATGTTGCTTCTTTAGGTTTTAGTTGGACGATCTTCCACTATTTATTAGATTATGATGCGATTGGATATCGTTTACCAGTCTATACGTTCGTCTTTATGGTTGCACTTGGCATTGACTACAATATTATGCTTGTATCAAGGGTACGAGAATTAGCTAAAGAAAAACCGTGGCAAGAAGCGGTTGCATCTGGTGTTGCTATGACAGGTGGAGTTATCTCGTCAGCGGGATTAATTTTAGCAGCAACTTTTGCAGTCTTAATGACTCAACCGCTGGAAGAACTCTTCCTATTTGGCTTTACAATGGCATTTGGTATTTTATTAGACACCTTTGTTATTCGTGGATTTCTCTTACCAGCAATTTTAATTTGGACACACCGTAACAAAGATAAGCAACAGAAATATGTATAAGATTTGATGGAGGTACACTTTCCTGGTAAAGTGTGCCTTTTCTTTATACATGACTTTTTTAGTCATTCTAGTAAAATATGAATAGGTCATAACATTTGTAAATGAGGGAAAAAGATGGACAAGCGAAATCTTAGTTTAAAGCCTTTCTTTTCATTAATTCTATCAACAAATATTCCTAAAGCGATGCTAATTGGCGGATTAATCGGGAGTATTATCACAACATTAACCGGTCTTGTTATCCCATTATTAACGAAAAACTTGATTGACAATTTTTCAATGGAAATGCTCAGTGTTAATATCATTATCGCGATTAGTGTTGTCTTTATTATTCAAGCACTGATTAATGGTATATCCATGTATTTATTAGCCGCTGTCGGACAGAAAATTGTCGCTCACCTTAGAGAAAAAATGTGGAATAAGTTGATTCGGCTCCCTGTAAAATACTTTGATACGACATCAAGTGGTAAGACGGTTAGCCGTGTCGTCAATGACACAGGTGTCGTTAAGGATTTAATCTCTGACCAATTTCCACAGTTTATTTCAGGGATTATTTCAATTATTGGAGCCATTATCATTTTGTTTATTTTAGATTGGAAGATGACACTGATTATGTTTATTTCTGTCCCACTTATGATTTTATTTATGATGCCCCTTGGACGTCGCATGGGGAAAATTTCACGTAAAATGCAAGATGAAACAGCAGTATTTACAGGTGATGTCCAACAAACACTTGGAGAAATTCGCCTAATGAAGGCATCAAACGCTGAACAGACAGAAAAGAAAAAAGGACAACAAGGTATTGAAAGCCTGTTAAAACTCGGATTAAGAGAAGCGAAGGTTTATGCCTTAATTGGTCCACTCATGTATTTAATTATGATGGTTGTTATCGTGACCATTATTTCATATGGTGGGATGCGTGTTGCGAGTCAAACGATGACAACTGGAGAGCTCATTGCCTTTTTATTATATTTATTTCAAATCATTATGCCGATGACATCTTTTGCCATGTTCTTTACACATTTACAAAAAGCAAAAGGGGCCACGGAACGCATTATTGAAATCCTGGACTCCCCTCTTGAAAGCGGACAAAAAGGTCTAGACGTTGATCTAGGCAATAAACCACTTTACGTAAAAAACGTATCTTTTTCATATAAAGAGGAAGAACCCGTATTACAAGACATATCTTTTGAAGCTCATCCTGGCGACATGATTGCTTTTGCTGGTCCAAGTGGTAGCGGGAAAACAACAATGTTCGCTTTAATCGAGCGATATTACGAACCAGATTCGGGTGATATTTTCATCGGTGACATATCGATTAAAGACATCTCTTTACTATCGTGGCGCAGCCAAATAGGGTATGTATCTCAAGATAGCCCAATGATGGCAGGGACCATTCGGGAAAATTTATGCTATGGTTTAGAAGATCAATCGATTTCTGATGAAAAACTATGGAAAGTGACGAAAATGGCCTATGCCGATGAATTTATTCAATCATTTCCAGATGGCTTGGATACTGAGGTCGGTGAACGTGGTGTCAAACTATCAGGTGGACAAAGACAACGCATTGCGATTGCTCGTGCTTTCTTAAGAGATCCAAAAATTTTAATGATGGATGAAGCGACAGCTAGTCTTGATAGTCAATCAGAGGGAATTGTACAGCAAGCTTTATCACGTTTAATGGAAGGACGCACAACATTTGTTATCGCTCACCGTTTATCAACCATTGTCGATGCGGATCAAATTATCTTTATTGACCAAGGTAAAATCACTGGTATGGGGGCACATCATGAACTATTGGAAACACACCCACTATATCGTGAGTTTGCTGAGCAACAGTTAACGTAATCTTTAGGACTCCCCAGAATATCCATAAACCAAAATAAGCAGAGAGACAAGTACTTGTTTCTCGCTTATTTGATTTATTAAAGGATGCAAGAACTATTTTGGTGTTTATTGATTGCAAGTGAGGAGTAAGAATTCAAGTTATAGCACATTGAACACCTCAATGCGAGGCAAGTACTCCGAGAATGAATGAGTTACTAAACATTGAACGACTCAATGCGAAGCAAGTACTCAGAGAATGAATAAGTTACTAAACATTGAATGTCCTTTGAGAGAAATACAAGTAAGTGAAACGCAAAAAAGAGCGTCTTTATGACGCCCAAACGGTGAAGTATTTAAGTGTTTTCGTTATTTACCAATCCTTCCATCATTTTGAGAACCTTTTTAGCACGCTGTTATGACCATAAATGTGGCCATAGATTCCATGGATACACATTTGGTGGTGTCGATGTAAATTGGCGCGTATCTTTTTTTGTTGGATGTTGGAAGGCTATCGCCGAAGACCATAAAGCAATTTGTTCCCCTGGTTGATTGACATGCTGACCATATTTCTGATCGCCGTATAATGGACAACCAATATTTGCAAATTGCACACGAATTTGATGTGACCGTCCCGTATGAAGCTGAATTTGAACGAGACTTAAGTCATTTTTTGTACCGATTACACGGTAATCCAATACCGCTTTCTTCGCCTCTTTATGATTTGATTGCGTGACATAGACGATATTTTTCTGGCGATTTTTTACTAAATAGTCAGTTAATCTACCTTCTGCTTTAGCAGGTCTTCCACGAACAATCGCCAAATAGCTTTTTTCAAATACGCGTCTTCGTACCATATCTGATAGACGTGATGCAGCTTTAGATGTTTTGGCAAAGACCATGACCCCACCGACTGGTCGGTCCAAACGGTGCACTAGTCCTAAATAAACATTCCCTGGCTTTTGATAACGAATCTTAATATCTTGTTTTAATAAAGATAGCAAATCTTTATCTTGAGATCGGTCTTCTTGAACAGGTATATTAACTGGTTTCTCAACGACTAATAAATGATTATCTTCATATATGATTGGTATATCCATAAAAATAGAACTCCCTATTCATGATATCTACATCATAACATACCTTGTCAGCTTTGTTTTCTTTTGGCATAAATATCCTTGACGAAAGCTTCTTTATGATTGGTATATTGAGTGATACCTGTTGAAGATTGCGCCGTATAGTCGCATTTTAATTTTTCATAAGCTGCTTTTACATGAGGATGTTGATTCAAATAATCTCTAAAGAAAATCAGGTCTTCCCATAATTCTCCTTTATAATCGGTCAAATGAATATAATGTGTCTTTACTTCATACGTATCATCTGTGAACTTAGCTAAAACAATACTCTCTGGCCGTTCAACACGTAATCGTAAAAAACCAATGTTCCGAAAAGCAGTGAACAACTCTTCTGTCACTCTTCTAAAATCATCTACCCCGACAACGATATCAATGATTGGTTTAGCTTTTATACCAACGATTGCTGTACTGCCAATATGCTCGATTCGCTCATCGCTCATACCTGTTTCGTGCATCATTTCTTCTTTTACTCTTGCGAATTCCGTCCGCCACTCTGGAAGATACTGAACAAGCCGTACTTCATCACGTTTTAAACCAAGCTTCATCTCATCAGCTCCCTTACTCGATGTACAGACTATCATAGCACCGTCCAAAATAAAGAAACAGTCTATTAATTATATGAATATTATGATATAATAGATATAAGAAAAAGGCGGATATCCGCCTCTTTTTTATTACTTCAGATAAACTGGAACCCACTTTCTTACACTATTAATGAGCCACATACGACTACATCGCTCAAGATCTTCTTTATGAATGACTTTTTCTTTAATTTCCTTTTCCTTTAATAATGAAGAGCGAAATGTGCCTGGTAATAATCCACATTCAACAGGCGGCGTATATTGTGCACCATCCCATTCTACGACCAGATTACCATTCGTAAACTCCGTCAGTTCACCTGCTTCATTCCATAGTAATGTATCATATACATCGCTTACCTTATGCTCTTCATAAACTTTTCGATTCGTTGTTTTATGATAAAGAAAGATATTATCTTTATGAATCGGTGAAGAGGCAATAACAACTCGCTTGCTTTCTTCTGTATCTTTAATCGACTGTCCTTCAACATGAATATCACCTGTTTGTGAAACGAGCAGACGTACTTTCTGAACACCAATCGAGTGCTTTCTTGCGTAATCCTGTAAAGCGCTCTTCACATCACCGATATTGACTTTAACATGAAAATATTCGCTTGATTGTTTAAGACGTAATAGATGTTCTTGTAGAAGGAAAAAGGTCCCTTCCTCTAACCGAAGACTTTCTAGCATGTGAAATTTTGTCTGACTCCGTGTTAAAACGGCTGCTTTCGTAAAAATTTCATCATATTCGTCATCTGCCGTGGAATTAATCGTAATTCCACCACCGACACCATACTCCGCCATACCGTTATCTTTATCTATGACAACTGTTCGAATCGGCACATTAAATACAGCTTCTCCATCTGGTGTCATATAGCCAATCGCACCACTATATACACCACGTGGACTATCTTCTGTATCAGAAATAATGGCCATCGTCGCCTCTTTTGGATCTCCTGTCATCGAAGCGGAGGGAAATAGCGCTTTAAATACATCTGTCATTGTTTTCTCAGCTTGTAATTTAGCCGTTACCGTTGATGTCATTTGAAAAACAGTTGGGTACTTCTCTATATCATATAAACTTGATATTTCAACCGTTCCAGGCTCACTAACACATTCTAAATCTTTACAGAGAAGATCAACAATCATTTTGTTTTCTTGTTTGTTTTTATCAGATTGCTTTAAAGCTTCCAGCTGATATTGGTCTTCCTCAGGTGACCTCCCACGCTTTGCCGTTCCCGCCATGGGCCGAGTGACAATGATATCATTGTTGACACGGAAAAATAGTTCTGGCGATGCAGACAAAATCTGTTGCTCTTCTGTTTCAATATAGCATGTATAATGAGCCGATTGTGCTTTTGTTAATTCATGATAAAAGGAAAGAGCATTTCCCTGGAATGGTGCACGCATGCGAACCGTATAATTCACCTGATTCGTTTCACCTGCGGCTATAGAGCGCTGAATATGCATAAATTTTTTAGCATAATCGTCACGTGTCAAATCAATTTCCCATTGACTACAAGAATATGGTTGTGTCGAGTCCTCTACTTCATTCATCTGTTCCTTTTTTACGAACACACCGAACCAAACAAACGGCTTATGATTCGTCGTTTCAACAACTTTGTACTGTTTATGAAAAGCTGGGGCTGCTTCATACGAAACATAACCTGCAACATAATAACCTGCTTTAAGTGCGGCTTCTACTTGCCTCATAGCTAATAGAACATCTTCCAATTTTTCCGCTATAATCACTTGTTTCGGATGTTTGAATAAGATTGGTTCAGCGGTATGTTGATTCATAAATTCAAAGTAGGCAAACGGTTCTCGTTGTTTCTTTGTCATCGGACCACCTTCTACATATCTATTTTAAAATGAGCTACAAAAAACGTACCACATCTCATCAGCATTGTCGATAACAGAAATAAAAAAACTGGTCGATATGACCAGTTTTCTTAATTGGACGTTGTTTGTGCAGAAGGCGTAGCTACACGAGCAATAACTCCTGTAATAACTAAGACAGTTAATGCTGGAACAAGCCAGCCGAGTCCATCGCCATAAAGAGGTAAGACACTTTTGTAAAAATCAAGAATGGGCTTCATCCAAGCAAATGGCTCAATATCCAACTGAGTACATAATGCTGATAACCCATCAAAAACACTAATTAAAAACGTAACCGCAATCGTTGAAACATAGACAAAGCGAGCATGATGAAATAACGATGATGCAAATGCTAAGATCATAATAACAATTGCTAACGGATATAAGAACATTAAAACTGGAATAGAATATTTAATAATATTCGCTAAACCAAAATTAGCAATGACAAAAGAAAGAGTCGTAAAGAATGTAACAAATGCTTTATAGCTAATTTTCGGAATTAAACGATTAAAATATTCCCCTACTGCCGTCATTAACCCGATACTTGTCGTTAAACAAGCTAGTGTAATTAATGCAGCTAATAAGGCCATCCCTGTTTTACCGAAATAATAAGATGCACCACTACTTAGAACAGCACCGCCTGTGTCAAATAAACCAAATTCACCTGTACTTGTTGCACCTAGATAGGCAATTCCTGTATAAATAACCCCTAAAAGAATAATCGCAAAGAGCCCGGATTTTGCAGTTGCAGCTAATACCCCACGTGTTGATGTAACACCCATTCTCCTGACAGCATCGATAATAATAATCGCAAACACAAGAGAGGCAAGTGCATCCATCGTATTATATCCTTCTTTAAAACCTGTTACAAATGGATTACTAGCATAGTCTCCTTGCGGCTCACCGAAACCACCCATAGGATTGATCGCTGCCATTGTTAATAAAACCAACAATAAAATGATCAGTGCCGGTGCTAAAATCTTTCCAACTCTTTCAACAAGCTTTGCAGGATTTAAGGAGAGCCATAATGTGACACCAAAGAAAACAAGTGAGAACAAGAAAAGTCCCAGTTGAGCATTCTCCTCACCAATAAACGGAGCAAATCCGACATCATAAGCGACAGCTCCAGTACGAGGTGCAGCGAAAAATGGCCCAATTGTCAAATAAAGCAAAGATGTAAACATGATGCCATAGACTGGATGCACACGACTCGAAAGATCCTGCAAGTCTCGACTACCCGAATAACCAATTGCTAAGACACCTAATAACGGGAGTCCGACACCTGTAATTGCAAAGCCAATTACGGCTGGCCATAAATTCTCACCGGCGTATTGCCCTAACTCTGCTGGAAAAATGAGGTTCCCAGCCCCAAAAAACAGTGCAAACAATGTTGTACCTAAAACAAGATAAGAAGAAAACGACATTTTCGAATCCATTATTAGTCCCTCCAAGATGTGTAATTGTTTTTTAGCTCGAAATATTCAGTCTATTTTCTCGAAAGTATGTTTATGACAATTAATATTACTACCTTTTTCGACAAAATACAACGTTTTTGGCATGAAATATTTAATTAATTTAGAAATACTTAAATTTTTGTTATATGTAAAAAATATCCAAAATGCCGAACCACGTGATGCAATAATATTGTTAGGGCTTACATTTTTTTGCGAGATTCCGTCACAATTTAGACACAAATAACCAACAAAAAAGAGAGACTTTTCTAATCCTCTCTTAAATAAAGATCCTATGCGAAAAATAAAAAAACATTTTTGTATAAATGATCTCTCATAGATATTTCAAAGCATTTTTCGTTGTTAGAGTCAATTTTTCTGGCAAGGCTGATAAGCGAAACCATTGAACATCACTAAGTGCATGTGGTTCGTTATTCATCACATGGCCTTTATCGATTGAAGTAAGGAAGGTTGGGGCAACCCAATGTGCCTTTTCTTCTGGTAAAATATGATTTGTCACACAAAGCAGTTTCTCAATAATAATATCTACATTAAGTTCTTCTTTAATCTCGCGAATAATCGCTGCTTCAATCGTCTCCATATAGTCAACTTTGCCACCAGGTAAACTCCAATATCCTGCTTCAGGCGCTTTTTTACGTTTGACTAGTAAGATTGATTGATGATCTTCTGATAAAATAACGGCTCCTACACCTACTCGCGGAATATTGTTTTCCATTTCGCATGCCTCCAAACAATGCTAATTACCTAACTACTTCATCATACAAGAAAAACATAAAAAAGACCTAATACGGGGACTTTCAGTTTAATGAATAACCAATGTGAACTCTTATTGCGAAAAATACGAGACTATGCGTTGAAGACTCAATACAGCCTCTCGCGGGAATAAAACGATACGAGACAACGTATTGGAGCTTCAATACAGCCTCTTATGACAATGAAACGATACGAGACAGTGTATTGGAGCTTCAATACAGCCTCTCATGACAATAAAACGATACGAGACAACGTATTGGAGCTTCAATACAGCCTCTCATGACAATAAAACGATACGAGACAACGCATTGGAGCTTCAATACAGCCTCTCATGACAATAAAACGATACGAGACAACGTATTGGAGCTTCAATACAGCCTCTTATGACAATGAAACGATACGAGACAACGCATTGGAGCTTCAATACAGCCTCTCATGACAATAAAACGATACGAGACAACGTATTGGAGCTTCAATACAGCCTCTCATGGATTAAGTCTATATAATTGTGTAAAAAGAGAATGAGCCATCACAATTCCTGGAACAATGTTTATAACCCAAAAAACATTCAAGGAGGAATTTATGATGACTCAAATTAATTTTACACTAGACTTCGAAAAAATAAAAGACCAAGTGGTTGAATCCAGTTTAAATGAGGTGATTAAATCTGCGATTGTCCTTATTTTGAACGAATACATGGAAAAAGAACCCGATGATTATATGAATAATCAACGCTATGATCGAACTAAAAACAGGCACGACTATAGGAATGGGTACTATGAAAGAGAACTCATCCTTAATATAGGAACAATAAATTTAATGGTCCCACGAACGCGAAG
>NZ_DATBTY010000035.1:0-5311 GCF_036516575.1 Cerasibacillus sp. | reverse complement strand
ACATAAACTTTAATATCCATCAAATCGCGCAAGCGTTCATCTTCTAGAATTAGAATCCCTTCGATGATAATTACTTCTCGTGGCTCTTGATGTTCACACTCCGTACTACGCGTATGCGCATCGTAATCATAGACAGGTTTATCAATACTTTTATAGTTTAACAAATCTGTTAAATGCTCAATTAACAAATCTGTATCAAAAGCTAAAGGATGATCATAGTTCGTTTTTAATCGCTCTTCAAACGATAAATGACTCTGATCTTTATAATAAGAATCTTGTTCAAACAAGACTATCGAATGATCGTCTGTAAATTCTTTTAAAAGGGCTCGACTTACACTTGTCTTCCCACTTCCTGAACCACCCGTTACCCCTATTAAAACAGGGCGCTTTTTATTTTTCATGCGTCGCTTACCTCTTTCATCACTTGTCTGTTATTATATTAGACTATCTAATGCGAACAATCAACGTTTTTTATCATCGATGTCCCAATTGTTTAAGACCTTCGTAATTTCTATACGCGCTTCTTCATTTTCTTCCTTTTCAAATCGTTCTAATAAAAAAGAAACAAGAGCATCGTTCGATGGTGAACCAATTTTACCAATCGACCAGTAAGCCGTCCCACGTATTTCTGGGCGGGGATCTTCTTCCGCACATGCTAGTAAATTTGGCAAAGCACTCGTTTGTTTCGCATTGCCAAGTGCGATAATAGCATTACGTTGAATAGGTTTCTTCCCACGCCACGACCCAGCCAAATAACCAAATTGTTCTTTAAACTCACGATTACTTATCGTCAATAACGGTGTTAAAAGTGGTGTCACGACTTCTGGATCAGGCTCCATTTCTTCATGAAAATGAAAATCTTTGCCCTTGTTAAACGGACAAACTTGCTGACAAATATCGCACCCATAGATGACAGTTCGGATTTTCTCTCGATACTCCTCCGGCATCATTCCACGCGTTTGCGTTTGATAAGATAGACAACGCTGACCATTCATCCGACCGTCTCCTAGTAGCGCACTAGTTGGGCAAAAATCAATACACTTTGTACAGCTGCCACATTGATTTTCAATCGGTGTATCTGGTTCAAAAGGGATATTCGTAATAATTTCACCTAAATAAACGTAAGAGCCAAATTCTTCTGTGATTAACAAACCATTTTTTCCAATAAAACCCAACCCTGCTCGTTGTGCCACAGCTACGTCAATCAATTCCCCCGTATCGACCATGGGTTTAAATGAAAGTTCTGCAGAGTTAGGCGCGACTTCTTCAATAAAGGCAATTAATTTTGCCATACGGTCTCGCAAAATATCATGATAGTCTGTACCCCAAGAAGCACGAGCGAAACTACCTCGTCGTTCACCTCTCACACGAGGGGCTTTCTCTTTTATTTTGGTAGGATAAGCTAAAGCAATCGAGATAATCGAAGCGGGTTTATCAAATATTTTATCCGGATAAAGACGTTCCTCAATCACTGGATGTTCAAAGCCTGTCGTATGTCCCGCAGCTTTTTGTTCATGAAGACTTTCTTCTAAGTGAGCAAATGGACTAGCATCCGTAAAGCCAATCTTATCAATCCCTATCTTCTTACTCTCTGCTATAATTTGTTTTTTTAACGTCGCTGTCATACTCAAACCTCACTTTACTAGTCATGTCATTTAACTTATTTTATCATAACACAAAAAAACCACTGCTAATCATATCAGCAGTGGAAAAAGGAGTATTTTACTCTTTAGGATGAGAGTAAAATGAAAAATAAAAAGGTTGTTGTTGGTTATACATACATCATACACGGCTTCGCATGAATTGTCCAGTAAAAAAACAAGGGTTATTTTAAAAGTAATTGTGTCATGCGTTGAATACAAAAAGCAATCGTATCCGTTTCTGCATCTTGTTTTGTTTCTGATTCATTAAATTGATTCACATCTACTGACTCATCTGTTATCGATTCTACCATCGACTGGCACGCCAAAACATACTGACTATAAGCTTTTTCTAGCTTTTTATGGATTCCTAGAACTCTTGCTGGCGGACGTAAGTCTTTAATGATAGCTAGTTGTGCTTCATACACAGCCGTTCCTTTCGCAAAAGCAGCTTTAATCTCTTCATATTGAGAAGATGTAAGTGATGATAACGTATCTTCATCAATCGCTCCTCTAAGTGTTTCAAAAAACGGATTCATTTCTTCACCCGTTTGCTCAGTCAGTGTCACAATATCATTAATTTTTTGAACATAGTAAGTTAAATTTCCTCGCATTTTTCTTGCCTCATCTTTCTTTTCTTTTGCCTACTTACTATATCAAATTTTACAGTGACAACGCAATCATTCGCATCACTTTTTTAGCCTTATTAGCCTAATAAAAAACTGACATCCGTTTCTCAACGAATGTCAGTCAAAATTATCTTATTCTGTACTCTTTATTTATATAACGTCTTGCGCTGGAAGAACTTCACAATTTCTACAATCGGGATAATTGAGAAGGATGCTCCGGCAACGACTGCCCATTGATGTGTATCCAAATGAGCGACTTCGAATAAATCATTAAATCCTGGAATCACAATCGTAATGGCTAATAGAATGAACGATAACAAAATAGCATAGTTAAAGCTCTTATTTCTAAATGGCCCCACTTTAAAGAGTGACTGGTGGACAGATTTTACGTTAAAGGCATGGAATAATTGAATCAAGCCTAATGTCGCAAAGGACATTGTTAACGCATCAGCATGGATTTCATTGTATGTTTGATGAACAGGGTACGCAATCGCGAATAAGTAAACGCCTAACGTAATGCCTGCCTCTAAAATCCCTTGATAAATAATGCTGCTTAACACACCACCTGAGAAGAAGTTTGAATTACGACCGCGTGGTTTTTGTTGCATCACATTTCGTTCAGCTGGTTCTAAACCAAGAGCAATCGCTGGGAAGGTATCCGTTACCACGTTAATCCATAATAGATGAACAGGTAGTAGCGTATCCCAACCTAGTAACGTCGCGATAAATAATGTTAAAACTTCCCCTAAGTTTGCAGCCAGTAAGTATTGAATCGTTTTTTGAATGTTTGAGAAGACTTTACGTCCTTCTTCAACCGCTACGATAATGGTTGAGAAGTTATCATCCGCTAGTACCATGTCACTAGCACCTTTTGAAACTTCCGTTCCGGTAATTCCCATACCAATCCCAATATCAGCTGTTTTTAAAGCAGGCGCGTCGTTGACACCGTCTCCCGTCATCGCCACTACTTTACCTTCAGTTTGCCATGCTTTAACAATTCTTACTTTATGTTCAGGTGACACGCGCGCATATACTGAAAATTCATGAACGCGTTTAGCAAATTCATCATCTGACATTTCATTTAACTGAGCCCCTGTAATAACAGCTTCATGTTGGTTTTCTTCAATAATACCTAAGCGAATCGCAATCGCTTCGGCAGTATCACGGTGGTCACCTGTAATCATCACAGGACGAATCCCCGCTTGTTTTGCCACATGAACGGCTTCAGCTGCTTCTTCACGTTCTGGGTCAATCATTCCGACAAGACCTGAAAAAATTAAATCTTTTTCAATTTCTTCTGGTACTAAGTTTTCTGGAACATGGTCGACAATTTTATAAGCCATTGCTAACACACGCAGTGCTTGTTTTGCAAGTTGTGTATTGGTCGACAAGATTAAGTCACGCTGTGCATCGTCCATTTGACGAATATCGCCATTTACATCATAAGATATACAACGTTTTAACAATTCATCTGGTGCTCCCTTAGTTGCTACTAAGAAACGACCATCAGCTAGTTGATGATAAGTCGTCATCAATTTACGTTCAGAGTCGAACGGCAGCTCTGCTACACGTGGCTCTTGTTTTAAGGCTTCACGCACATCAAACGCATGTTTCAGTCCAAATTTAATTAACGCCGTTTCTGTCGGATCACCAATTAACTCTCCTTCAGAAGAAAATTTCGTGTCATTACAATAGTTCATAATTTTTAACGTTAAATTATCCGTTGGAACTGTATCGCTTTCTGCATGAATTTCATTATTCGTAAAAATTTGTTCAACCGTCATTTGATTGACAGTTAACGTTCCTGTTTTATCTGAACAAATAATATCCGTACTTCCTAATGTTTCTACCGCTGGTAACTTTCTTACTAAAGAGTTACGCTTAGCCATTCTTTGTGTACCAAGCGCTAAAACAATCGTAACAATCGCTGGTAATCCTTCTGGAATAGCTGCTACAGCTAATGAAACAGAAGTTAGCAACATTTCAACCCATGTCTTACCACCATTCATCATCCCTACACCAAACATCACCACACAGATGACTAAAATAGCGATGGTTAACCACTTACCTAACTCATTTAAGTTTTCTTTCAGTGGCGTATTCGTTTCATCTGCGTCTGCTAACATCGTCGCAATTTTACCTACTTCAGTGTTCATCCCGGTACCAGTGACGACACCTACACCACGACCATAGGTAACATTACTATTCATGTAACCCATATTTACACGGTCACCGATTCCAGCATCCGCTTCTATCAACTGTTGACTGTCTTTTTCAACTGGAACTGATTCTCCGGTCAATGCCGATTCCTCAATTTTCAGTGAATTCGCTTCTATCAAGCGAATATCTGCCGGCACAACATCTCCTGCTTCTAGCAAGACCACATCTCCCGGTACTATTTCGGTACTTTTAACAACTTTGGCGTTTCCATCACGTAAAACATTCGCATTTGGCGTTGACATACTTTTAAGAGCATCGATTGCTTGCTCCGCTTTCGCTTCTTGTACCACACCAAAAATTGCCATCAATAATACAACTAAAATAATCATAATTGCTTCAGCAGAATCGCCCATAAAACCTGATAATACAGCCGCAACGATTAAGATAATAATCATTAAATCTTTAAACTGATCAAGAAACTTTGAAAATAAACTTTTCTTCTTACCTTGATCCAGTTCATTGGCACCATAAGCTGACAAACGCTTCTCAGCTTCCGCACTACTCAAACCTTGAGCAGATGTTTCCAGTTTTTTCAAAACATCTTCTTCAGTTTGTGTATAAAACGTATCCACTAATTGTTTCTTACGTTCATGTTCTGACATCTTTTTTCCTCCTATTTTCATGTATATTTTCTCATAAAAAAATAAAAAGAGACCTATGTATGAGCAATTTGTCCATACATAAGTCTCACTGTTTAAGACAACACCAGAAATTTCTTTCAGTGATGGTGATGTTGCCACGAACTAATCGCCAGTTACTCCCTTATGAGTTGATTCATCCTTAATTATACACGATAATGAGAATCTTGCAATTAATATGTTA